>JAFPGA010000070.1 GCA_017423085.1 Paludibacteraceae bacterium
CGCGTGCTGCGGTACAACAACCACAGCAATGCGCACATCAGAACAAGGCTGATAACGCCTACCCACCACGTTGTGCCGGCACCGAAAGTGTCGGCATAATTTTTGCTATCCGGTGCGTAGCGGTCAAAGCCGTACGTGAACACAACAACCATGAAATTGTTGGTGAAATGCATGATGATCGGCACCCACAGACTGCCCGTCCACACGAACGCATAGCCGAACATAGCTCCCATTATCATGCGCGGTACGAAACCGTAGAACTGGAAGTGAATTGCGGAGAAGATGATCGCAGCACCCCATATGGCAGCATGAACTTTCCATTTGGCCGTTCCTTCTTGCCATGCATCACCCTGCAGCAGCTGTTGCAGCGTGCCGCGGAAAGTCAACTCTTCGCTGATAGCCGGCAGAAGGGCGATCAAGCCGATGTTGACCAGCATGCCCCACACACTGTCCGTCTGCAGGAACTTCTCCATCAACTGCTCTGCCGCCTCTTCAAAGCCTTTCATCCACTGCTCCAAGCCATGCAGACTCTCCGGCAGCACCATGCGGCTGTTGAGGTCCACTAACAGATTGATTGCCGGCAGCGCACAGAGCATCACCGCTACCGCCAGCACAAAAGTTTTCCAGTTAGCACCTTTGTTGAGATGCAGCCAACGGAACGGATTGGAATGAGCGTCGTACACCACGGCGCAGAGAAGCGGCGGAAGCAGAAAAAGTCCCACCGTCTGAATGAACTGCCCCCATTTGAGACTGGTCACTTCCTGGCTGCCGCCGCTGGCGAAATACCATATGAGGATAGCGCCCATACCAAGGAGGATCATCGCGCCCAACCAAAGGCAGACTTTACCTATCCACTGGAGTATTTTCATTCCTTTATCGTTCATTGCTCTCGTTGTTTTTGACTTGATAATTGCGTCCGTAGGACCGGTACGTGTCTTTCTCTATCTCAATGGTCGGTTCTTCGAAGGTCTGCAGCGGCGTGAGTTGCCATACTATATACTTGATGCTCAATCCGCGATCAAGCCATTGTTTCTCATAGTGCGTCTGCAGCGCGCGGGCATCCGCAAAAAGTTCGTTGAAATCGAGCGTTTGGACATATAAATCATCCGTTGAAGCCAAGACCGGATAGGGATTAAGCCGCAGCATCTCGGTCGTGTATGTATAGAGGAACGGGCTGTCAGTCTTGAGGTGAATCAGTCCGGACGGCTTGACAATCTGCTGGTAGCGCTGCATGAAATAGGTGGACGTCAGACGTTTGGTCGCTTTCTTCATCTGCGGGTCGCAGAAGGTGATCCAGATCTCGTCCACTTCGTCCTTGGCGAAGAAAGAAGTGATGATCTCTATGTTCGTGCGCAGGAACGCCGCGTTCTTCAGTCCCGCCAGTTCCGCCTCTTTGGCACCCGCCCACATACGCGCGCCTTTGATATCCACGCCGATGAAGTTCTTATCGGGATACTTGCGTGCCAAACCTACCGTGTACTCCCCCCTGCCGCAGCCGAGTTCCAGCACGATAGGATGGTCGTTATGGAAATAGCTGTCGCGCCAATGACCCGCCATCGGGTGTACATTACCCGATGGAAGCATTTCCCGCGCCCCGCACTGGAACACGTTGGAGAAGGTCTCCATCTCCGCGAATTTCTTTAACTTATTCTTGCCCAAAGTAATTGTTAATTCTTGATTTTTAATTTTGTCACTTCCACTCCGATGTCCGACACGCCGCGCAACAGGCTGTCACGCATGCCGTGCTGAACAGTCATGCGGTAGGTGCCGGTGTCCGGGAAATGATAATTCTCCTCAAGCAAGACCGGCATCTCGATGAAACCGTAATGCCTGTCGCCCAACCATTGTCCTCGATCGTCTGCCAGGTAGAACTCGATCGTGTCGATACGATGATTATTGTTGACAAACAACCACATGTTCTGATACGGATAGCGCTCCGTGTGGCGCACGTACAGCACGATGTTATAGCTCGCCGCTGTGTCCGGGATGGTGTAGTCAAACTGCGGCAGCACATCCACCGACCATTCCTTCGTCGGGATGGTTTGGAACTCGCTGAACACGGTGTCGCTGTGGCACGAGGTGAATGCCAAACAGCCAATAAGCAATAACCAATAACCAATAAGCTTTGTCTTCATCGTCTGTCCCTCCTATCTCGGTCGTGATGTTTTTTCTTTTTTCTGTCAAAGCGTGTCACGTCACCGTGTCCGGTCTGATAACCGATCTCGTTGACCACAGCCCGTGTACCTTCCAGCGTATCGGGTTTCTCGCCGCGACGGTTCATGGCAATAATATCCTGCGCACGCGCAGCCGTCAGCGTGGTGAGGTTCGCCGCCATGTGCGGGTCGGACGAATAGGTTACCGTACCTGCCAAGGGATCGGAAGCGAAGAAGTAATAGGTCGCATCCTTCGTCTCCAATTCGATATGACGATCCGGCAGCAGCTTGGAAGCATCCTCATACACCGGCACCTCGTAATTGAGGCAACACTTGAGCTTGGCGCACATACCCGCCAGCTTCTGCGGGTTCGGCGATATGTTCTGCAGCCGGGCAGCACCGGTACCGACCGATGAGAAGTTGATCATCCAGGTTGAGCAGCACAGCTCACGTCCGCACGGACCCGTTCCGCCGATACGTCCCGCTTCCTGACGCGCACCGATCTGCTTCATCTCCACGCGGATACGGAACGTCTCTGCATACACCTTGATGAGTTGACGGAAATCGACACGACCGTCTGCTATATAGAAGAAGATCGCCTTGGATCCGTCGCCCTGGTACTCCACGTCGCCTATCTTCATCTCCAGACCCAGCGATTTAGCCAGTTCGCGCGCTTTGATCATCGTCTCGTGCTCCCGCGCATGCGCTTGCACAGCACGCTCCAAGTCAGCGTCCGTAGCGATACGGATGACCTGACGCACCTCATAACGCGAGGTGTCGATACGGTTCTTGCGCATCTGCAGCTCCACTAACTTACCGGTCAACACCACTTCACCCACGTCATAACCCGGGTTCGCTTCCACCACCACCTTGACACCTTTCTCCAGCGGCAGATGGATGCTGTTGTGGAAATAGCCTTTGCGGGTGTTCTTGAACTGCACCTCGATCAAGTCGGTCAGTTGGGTATTCTCCGGCAGGTCGGACAGCCAGTCACTCACGGGCAACATGTGCGCTGAATTGCGCTTGGTCGCCGCAGCGCTTAACTCCGTGTGCTCTGCTCCTGTGGTATATTGTTTCATGCTTTTTTTCGTTTAATGAGTACTATCATTTGAAGGCAAAGGTCAAAGAAAATCATCTTCGCATTGCCGTTTTGTTCTATTTGTCGTTCCGCCAGATCGAGCTGGTTCATGATCGCCTCTACATTGCCGTCATGAATGAAGGGCGCGAAGCGAACGGAGAAATCCCGCTCGGCTTCCATCTGGTAATTGAGTTCCGGCTGCGCCATGTTGCGGATGTAGTTCTCCCGAACCTGCTGCTGGGCATACTGCAGAAAATGTTTCTGCCGCTCCCTGCCCACTTTGGAGTCCGCCATGTCGAGACTCCATTGGCGCAAGCGCTTGAGACTCTCGTATTTCTTCTGTGGGTCACTGAGCACACCCACCGTATAGGCATCGCGGAACAGGGCGATGAAATCGCGCAATTCCTGCTGGTTCTCTTCCGACGCATCGGCTTTCTTGAGCGCCGCCAGATAACTGCCGTTCGCGATACGCGCGATGTCGGTCGCCTTGGTCGCATCCAGTCCGTTCTGCATCAACGCCTCTTTGATCTGCTCCGTCTCCAGACGCGGCACACGGATCGTCTGCACACGCGATTGGATGGTAGCCAACAGCGCCTCGGGGTGCTCGGAGACCAGCAGGAAGATCGTTTTGTCGGTCGGCTCTTCCAAGATCTTGAGCAGTTTGTTTGCCGTGGTAGTATTCATCTTCTCCGGCTGCCAGATGACCATCACCTTATAGCCGTTACCATACGGTTTGAGGCTCAGTTTGCGCAGGATCTCCCCGCTCTCTTTCTCATAGATCATCAACTGCTTGGTCTCCACGCCCATCGCGCGGTGCCAGTCGTCCAGGTCGAAGTAATGATTGGTCAGAAGAATGTCCCGCCAAGGCTCCAGAAAATTATCACACACCTCGTCGGAGCCCACTATCGGAAACACGAAATGCAGGTCGGGGTGCTGCAGATGTTGGTACTGCAGACAGGTCGGGCATGTGCCGCAGCTGTCCTCATCCGTCCGGTTCGGACAATTGAGATACTGCGCGTACGCCAACGCCAACTGCAGCTTACCTATTCCCGAGATACCGGCAAAGAGCTGCGCATGAGGGATACGTCCTTCACGCACAGAACGACGAAGCTGTGCCTTCGTCTCTTCTTGTCCTATTATCTCGCGAAAAAGCAATTTCTCGATGTACGATTTACGATGTACGATGTACGATTTATTTCTTCAGTTCTGCACGCAGTGCCTTCACCATCTCCTCGTACTCGGCATCGGTCAGATAGACCTTACCCGGGTTCATCTGGAACGTGCCGCCGTAGTCCGGACCGTCCACGTACTTGGGAGCCAAGTGAAAATGCAGGTGACTCAGCTTGTCCGAATAAGCGCCGTAGTTGATCTTCTCCGGCTTGAACAGTTTCTGCATCGCACGGGTGACATCAGCCACGTCAGCCATGAACAGGTTACGCTGCTCGTCGGACAGTTCGTTGAGGTCATTCACATGCTCGTCGTATGCCACCAGACAACGACCGTGGTAAGTCTGCTCTTTGAACACGAACGCACGCGATACACGCAGATGCGCTATTTCTATCATCAGGTTGTGAAGCGTCTCATTGTTTTGACAATAGAGACAATCTTTAGGATCAGAAAACATATAGATATTTTATTTAGATTTACTGTGTATGATTTACTTTTTCAGTCTGCCGGCAATGACCGCATTGCGAACAGCTTCGATCGCTTCGTTGGCATCCGCGAACTGCTTCAGGTCAATCGCCTCGCCGATGTGCATGTGTACCGGGTGACGGCTCACGAACGGCTTGCCTTTCGGCAGCACCTCAAAACAGCCGTCCAGCGAAAGAGGGATCACCGGCAGTCCGAGGTCCCAAGCTATCTGGAACGCACCGCGTTTGAAACGACCGGTCTCACCGTCCTTGGAGCGGGTGCCTTCGGGGAAGATGACCGTGCTCACACCGTTCACCAGCTGTTTGCCCACCTCTTTGAGACTCTCCATCGCGGCTTTGGCATTACGACGGTCCACAAAAATATGTCCTGCCGCTTTGCAACCCGTGCCCACAAACGGCACTTTGCGCAACTCCGCTTTCATCAACCATTTGAAGACCACCGGCAGCCAGCCATAAACGAGCCACACGTCAAACATCGACTGGTGATTTGCTACAAACACATAGCTCTGTCCGGGCTGAATATGCTCCTGTCCGTCCACCGAAACGGGAATGAACATGAGCCAAAAGAACGAACGCGACCAGAACTGCTGCACTTTGTGCACAAACTCCGCATTACGCCAAAAGACCGTACAGATCGTGAACGTAGCGGTGAAAACCGTCAGCAGACATAATAAGGGCCATGCAATCAGATATTGCCACAACCAATAAAACGGACGAAGAATATATTTCATGATGATCAGTCTTTATCGTATTTCTGCATAAATCCGCGGTAGAGGGCGCATATACGGCGAATCTCTTCCCACTGTTCTTCCGGCAGTTTGGTACCGATCACTTCGACCACACGACCGGCAGCGATTGTTCCTATCTCGGCGCAGCGGCGGATATCAAAACCGTCTGCCAGCGCATGCAGGAATCCGCCGGCGAAATAGTCTCCGGCACCCGTGGAGTCCGTACAACTGGTCGTGATCGCACCGATGTGATGGCGCTTGCTGCCCTGCTGCACGTACGATCCGTTCTTACCCACTTTGACCACCGCGATGTCGCACTGCTCGGCGATCATTGCAACCGACTCTTCCGGATTAAGGTGCGTGTAAGCGAACGACTCGTCTTCGTTGGCAAAGACGATATCGACATATTGTTTCACCAGGTCTTTGAGGAACGCATGGTTCTCGTTGATCACGTTGTAGGACGCGAGGTCGAGCGACACCATACAACCGGACTCTTTGGCGAGACGGAGCGATTTCTCCAGCAACTCGTGGTTCTGCACCAGATAGCCCTCGATGTGGAAAATGTCATAGCCGTTGAATGCGTCTTTGGAGATGTCGTCCGCGCACAACTCCGCCGCAGCACCCAGATAGGTTGCGAACGTGCGCTCGCCGTCCGGCGTCACCAAGACAATAGCCACACCCGACATCGCATTTTGAGAAGAGAGCAGCAAGATAGGCTTCACACCGTTCTTGAGCATGTCCTCGCGGTAGAAATCACCCACTTCATCGTTACCGATCTTGCCGATGAAGGCTGCTTTGCCGCCCAAGGATGCGATACAGTTGATGGTGTTGGACGCTGAACCGCCGGCTACCATACGCTTGCGGACAGACAGAAAACGATACTGAATCTGCTCCGCTTGGTCTTTAGAAATGAGGTTCATGCTTCCTTTCGGAAAACCGAGTTCACGCAAATCATCTTCACTCACCTGGAGCAGAATGTCCGTTAACGCGTTACCTAATCCTAAAATTTTCTTCATTTTCTTGTATTTTTGACCTTAAATAGGGTTGATTTTCAAAAAAAGTCACTCCTACGTGCATTTTTTTGCCAAAAAATTTGCACATGTCAGAAAAAAGCAGTACTTTTGCACCCGCTTTCGAAAAAAGAGAGCACAAAACACGCTTCCTTAGCTCAGTCGGTTAGAGCATCTGACTGTTAATCAGGGGGTCCTAGGTTCAAGTCCTAGAGGGAGCGCCCAAGCACTTACGATTTCGTGGGTGCTTTTCTTTTTGCGCATTCGCCTCTCACCCTTTGCCGTCAAACCGCTTTTTTCAATTTCGCTGCAAAATTAGTAAAAAAAAATGACATACGCAAGCGCGCGCATATTTTTTTAGGATTTTTAAGAAGAAAACTATCACAACCCCGCATCAAGATTGTAAAATAATCGTGCGGAGCTAAGAAAAGTGCAGATTTTTTTGTGTATGTCAAAATTTATTGCTACCTTTGCGGTCGCAAAGGTTTTTACTATGGAAGACAACTCTATTAAATTATTTGAGAGCAAGCAGATTCGTACCGCATGGGACGAAGAACAAGAGAAATGGTATTTCTCAGTAGTGGATGTGATTGAGGTTTTAACGGATACGGATAGACCTCGTAAGTATTGGAGTGATTTAAAAAGCAAACTTCAAAAGGAAGGTAGTGAAGTGTCCGAAAAAATCGGACAGTTGAAAATGAAATCTCCTGACGGCAAAAAACGCCTTACGGATGTCGCTGATTCAGAGCAACTTCTGCGTCTTATTCAATCCATCCCTTCAAAAAAAGCAGAGCCGTTTAAATTGTGGTTAGCTCGTGTCGGAAGAGAGCGCCTTGACCAATTGCAAGATCCCGAATTGAGCATCCAACAGGCATTACGTGATTACAAACGTCTCGGGTATTCAGATAACTGGATTAATCAGCGTCTCAAGAGTATAGAGATTCGTAAAGACTTGACCGATCAGTGGGATCAGCATGGTGTCAAAGATTCGCTGGAATATGCTACACTCACCGACATTATATATCAAGCATGGGCTGGTAAGACAGCCAAAGAATACAAGAAATTTAAGGGATTGAAAAAAGAGAACCTGCGTGATAATATGACGAACGAAGAGTTGGTGCTTAATATGTTAGCCGAACTCTCAACCACCAGTATTACGCGTAGCGAGAATCCCTCCAACTTGAAAGAGAATATGGATGTGGCTGCACGTGGTGGCAAAGTTGCACGTGTCGCGCGAGAAGAACTGGAAGCGCAAACGGGTAAGAAAGTGGTGTCTCCTCTCAGTGCCAAGCGCTTTTTCAAGGGTCAGAAACCGACATTGCCGTTTGAGGACAATCCCGATGAGGACAAAAACGAATAATCCAAAATCCATACGTATCTCCTCTGTGTTGAGTTGAGTAGGGAGTGCGGCTAACTCTACTGTATCAAAATTTCTAAATCTGCATCAAAAGTGCAGATTTTTTTGTGTATGTCAAAATTTATTGCTACCTTTGCATGCAAAATTGAAATTAACTACCACCATGGAACAGAAACGCGAAGACACAGGTAACATTCTTATCTATCAAAGCGAAAATGGGCATACACGCATTGACGTGCGTTTGGAACAAGAGACAGTTTGGCTCACGCAACAGCAGTTATGCGAGTTGTATCAGACGAGTAAGTCTAATATTAGCGAACATATCAAGCATATTTTCGAGGATGGAGAATTGGAGGAAAATGTGGTAGTTCGGAAATTCCGAACAACCACTCAACATGGCGCTATTTTAGGGAAGACGCAGTCTCATGAAGTTACTTTCTATAACCTCGACATGATTATATCACTCGGTTACCGCGTCCGTTCGATTACTGCTACACGTTTCCGTCAATGGGCTACTCAGCGCATTCACGAATATATCATAAAAGGTTACACATTGGATGATGAACGGCTAAAAGGTAACGGAGGACGTTATTTCCGCGAATTACTTCAACGCATTCGGGATATTCGCAGTAGCGAACGTAACCTTTATCAGCAGGTGACCGACATCTATGCAACTGCGGTGGATTATGATCCGAAAGCCGAGATTACACGTCAGTTCTTTGCTACGGTGCAAAACAAGATGCACTATGCAGCACACCAACATACAGCGGCTGAGGTGGTCTATGACAGAGTCGATAATGAAAAACCGATGCTCGGCATGACGAACTTCAAAGGGAACTATATCACAAAAGATGATGTAACTATTGCCAAGAACTATTTGACGGAAATAGAACTCCAGCGACTAAATCTGTTGGTGTCTCAGTTCTTCGACTATGCGGAATTGCAAGCGATGGAGCAACATCCTATGACCATGCAAGAGTGGATAGACGAACTCGATCGGGTGCTAAGCAATAACCGTCGCCCGTTGTTAGAAGGAAGCGGTTCTATAAGCCATCAACAAGCGCAAGAAAAAGCCGTGCACGAATACAC
>JAFPGA010000071.1 GCA_017423085.1 Paludibacteraceae bacterium
ATCCACACACATTACATTGGTTTGTGTATCGAGGGAGTGCCCTCTAAGCCACTTGAGAGGGGTTAAAGTTAAACATATTATTTATTAAGTTTTTTCAGTTCTTCAATCAGTTTGTCGAGCGAGGGAATCATCTGTAACAACTCTTCCATTTCACTTTCCGGCATCATCACCACTTTGCGCATGTTGTCCGGAATGTGTTGCGCTTGCTCGTAGAGCGCTTTGCCTTGTTTGGTGAGCGAGACGATGCGTTGGCGCGTGTCCTCTTTTCCGCGCGTACGGGTGATGAGTCCGGCTTTCTCCATTCGTTGCAGCAGCGGCGTCATGGTGTTCGTGTCGAGCATCAAGCGTTTACCGATGTCGCACACCGGTTGCTTGTCCTTTTCCCACAGCACCAGCAGCACCAAATACTGCGGATAAGTGATACCCAACGGATCCAGATACGGGTGATACGCACCCATCATCAGCCGCGCCGCAGAGTACAGACGGAAACAAAATTGGTTCTCTAATTTCAGTTGCTCGTTATCCATAATTGTGTATGGTGTAAAGTGTACGGTGTACGGTGATTTATATCGTTCACGATGCAAAATTACAACAAATCTTTTAATGTCGCAAGCGATATATTTATTTTCTTAATAATCGTACATTTTATCTAAAAAAACAACCACCAGCAATAGAACTGATGGTTATTCGTGATATCTTCATATCTTTTTAATTACTTTGCAAGGTTACCGGCAGCAATGGAGTTGGAAGGGAGAATAAGCTCACAGGTACGATTATCTTCGATTTTCATACAGCTTCATTTATCTCTCTCCAACCGTTGGGTAGCGAGACATTCTCCATCTCACAGGCGTCTTTGAACAAGGGTGCTATCGCTTCGTTCGTAAAGCCGGCAATGCCGCAACCGACACGGGTGACGCGGAAGAGCAGTTCGGGGTGCTGCTTGGCGTACTCGATGAACTCGTCCACGTATGGACGAATAGTATCGATGCCGCCTTGCATCGTCGGGATGGCATAGCATTGCCCGGTACGCCCGACACCCACTCCCATCTCAGCGCCAAACAACCTGTGCGCCATACGCGCAGCGCCTCCGCCGTGCATTCCGGCGAGGTTACTGCCAAAGACGAATATCTCATTCGGTTTGAGAGTCGTGATATACTCCGGTGTGATACGTAGTGTCATAGATCTTTTCTTATTATCTGTGATATCAGTTATTCGTTTTGCCACTTTCTCGGGATGATCAACGAGGAGCTGCCCGTGATTCATGCGGGGGAAGATTTGCACGTGGGCGTTCGGGCAAATAGTCAACAGGTGCTTGACTTGCGGTTTGGCTGCAAAAGCCTCTTTGGTGCCGTACCAGAAATGGATGTCTGCTCCCGAGATACGCTCCAGTTTGTTGGTATAGACGGATTGGTAGCCATCCAACACAGCTTGTTTGCCACCCCACGGCCAAGTCTTGCGGCACTCGTCCAACAGCACATCGAAATAGTGCGAGTGGAAGACGAACTTCCAGAATCCCGTCCAATGGTAGCACGTCCAGACGTTAGCGGCCTGGTAGTAACGCAGCGGGTGGACGAGCCAGTTCGGCAGCGGCAACAGCGGTGCAGCATCCATGATAGCATGGTCAATCACGATCTCGTTGCGTTCCATAATGCGGGACAGGATCTTACCGCCAAGCGACAAGCCGTACGCACAATCGAGATGTCCGTCGTAGTTGGCTTTGACGTAGTCTATTACTTGCGCCGCTTGGTCGTCCACAGAGGTGAAGCGGGTATGCTGACCCAAAGTAAAACCGTCCACTTCGGCAGCAATGATACGAAACCTGTCTTCCGTCAGCCGGATCAGCGGAAGGAAGATCTCATACGACACTCCCAAGCCGGGAATGAGCAAGATCGTCGGTGCTTTTGAGTTGCCGAAGAGTTGGAAGTTCATTGCATCATAGTACTATTGCCATACATTCTCGGCAAAATTACTGCTTTTTTTTGACATACGCAAGAGATGATACAAAAAAAGCGACCGAAGTCGCTCTTTTCTAATCTTGTTCCTGCATCATGACAGCCCGCACAAAACCCTGAAACTGCTTGTACGGTTTCGGATCTGACAACTGCGCACGCCATTGATGATACAATTCCATATATCGCGGATGATTCTTATCCCGAATAATCGGCAAAGCATCTCTGCATGCCTTACGCCAATCTCTGTGATTCTTTTTCTCGTTCTCCGAGTAAGGATGTTCTTCCAGGTCTCGCCTTTCTTGAACATAAATCTCCTTCGGACCCAAACCTACCACTTCTCCGGTCAGCGGATCCTTAATAGGCTTACGACGAGTAACCGTCATCTTATTTGCGCCTTGAACTTTTCGTTTACTTAATGCACCAGAGAAATCTTCCAAACCGGTCGTTGCATGTACGTCGTCATCAACTCCGTAGCTAAACTCAGTTGGCGCAAGTTAGGACACAGTTGAAAGAGCTCTTTTTCACTGACGGATAGCTGTATATAGGCATCATTGAGTTGGTTCATCTCCGCCAATAAGTATCCCCAATCGTCCGCAAGCACTTCCTGCTCATAGCGGGTAAACAGGAGATCCTGCTTATCCGTAATATCCAGCGGAATCCCGCGTAGCTCCCCTTCTTCGCTATTGATCAGCCGCACGCTCAAGAGAGCCGCGCCGAGGAATCCGCCGATAGAAATCGGTTCTTCTGTATCCGAATAGGCAAACACCAACCTATGCCCTTCATAACGAAGCGTGTTCGAAAAAATATGATCCGCTAATAGTTGTTTCATGAGATCTCCGGGTGTTGGATGGTGAGGACTTGACCGGGGTCGGCGAAGTAGAACATGTTGAGGATGACGGGTTGGGTGCCTCGGTTCTCGCCTCGATGGATCGTGCCGACGACCTCTACCAACGCTTCGCCCTCATGGAACGTGCGCTCTTTGCCGTCTTGGCAGACGATGGTCAGGTCTCCTTGCTCCACGATACCGTAATTGACTGCCGTATGGTGATGCCAGCCGGTGACAGCTCCTACCGGAAACACCATGCGCAAAACGGTTAACTCCGGTTTGCCGACCGGGAAGTTCGGCAAAGCCACACCGTCCCAGCTGTTCGACGTGCGAATCAGTTCTGTTGTTTTGATTGCTTCGTTTTTCATATGCGTGGTATTTTTTCAGTGCAAAAGTACTGCTTTTTCTCGAATTATGCAAGAGTTTGACCCTATTCAAGTGAACTTTTTCGGGCAATTAGCCCCCTAAATCATGCAAAAATGCATTTTTTTTGATTTTTCTTGACAAAATATTTGGTCATATCAAAAAAAAGCAGTACCTTTGTCGTCGATTTCGCCGATTAATGACTTCGTTGCTCTGCAACTCGTGTAATTATCGAGAAATCTCCTCTCCGATTAAAACATCGCTTCGCTAGCGTTTTAATCGGTAGATAGCGGTCCATTAGCTCAACTGAATAGAGTACCACACTACGGATGTGGGGGTTGCAGGTTTGAATCCTGCATGGATCACAAGGATTACGAAGAAATCCGTGATAAAATCACAAAAGAGTCGCTAATCAGCGACTCTTTTTGTTATATGCGGACGACGCAGCAATCCTGCATGTCCTGCTTTATGTGCAGCGCGTTGGGTCAAACGACGCTGCCGATTGGTCATCTGCGGATTCTTGTACCGGTTTCGCCGCACATCTTTGCCGGTGAGCAACTCATACCACACGCAAGCTGCCGTATAACGTCCATAGACATAATTGAGATGATAACCGTCGCGGCACATCGTATCGCCAAGCTTGGTTTGCCGTGCGTTCTGCACCGCCAAACCACAAGGGATGAGGTGTAAGGTGTAATGTGTATGGTGTACAAATCGGGTACAGGCTTGAATACTGTCCCACATCTCCTGTTGGTTGTTGTGATAGCGCGGATAAGCGGGGTGCTTGGCATCCCGGCTGTACGCCCAGGTCTGCATCCAGCACAGTTGTGCATTCGGCTGATAGGCACGGACGGTGTCTATGAGCATCGTGAGCCAGGGCTCGTAACTGCCGCGAATACCGCTGTCATGGCTTGCCTGTTGGAGCGATATATAATCGTACTCGCCATCCCGAAGCGCTTGACGAAGCGTGATCGTGTCTTTGACGAGTCGGCATTGGCTTTGGCCTTGGCTATTGGTACATACTCTGTGACTATAGGCAGCGGTGTCTTTGAGCAGAAACTCGGCATGCTGCTGTAACGAGCAACCGCCGTAGTACAGGTTATGGATCTCCACCTCTACCCCTGATTCAGCACAGAGCGGCACCAGTTCCTGTTCTACTGCATCCCAGGAAAACGAGTTACCGATACACAGGATGCGGATGACGAGTAATATGGAGAGCAGTTTACTCATTGGAGATTGGATATTGGATATTGTACATTATTTAGTGTGCCACTAACCAGTTCTCCCCTACTCCGCATTCAGCAATGAGCGGGATAGAGAGATGGACTGCGTTCTGCATCTCACTCACCACAATCTCGCGTACGCGCTCCACTTCCTCTTTGGGCACGTTGAAATTGAGTTCATCGTGTACCTGCATGATCATCTGTGCTTTCAGTCCTTCGGCTTTGAGTCGCTGATGAATAGAGACCATCGCCATCTTGATGATGTCTGCTGCCGTGCCCTGGATAGGTGCATTGACCGCGTTGCGCTCTGCAAACGAACGAACGGTAGCATTCTGCGAGTGGATATCCGGCAGATAGCGTTTGCGTCCGAAAAGCGTCTGTGCATAGCCGCGCTGACGTGCCAGTTCTTTCTGTGCCTCGATATACTGTATCACGCGCGGGAAGGCTGCGAAGTAATCGTCGATGAGTTGCTTGGCTTCCGTGCGGCTGCAATCCAGTTGCTGCGCCAGACCAAAAGCCGAGATGCCGTAGATGATACCGAAGTTCGCCGTTTTGGCATTACGACGCTGGTCTTTGGAGATCTGCTCTATCGGCAGTCCGTAGATACGTGCCGCCGTGGCTGCGTGGATATCCTGACCGTTGCGGAAAGCGGCTAACATATGCTCGTCCTGACTGAAATGTGCCATCAGGCGCAGTTCGATCTGGCTGTAGTCGGCGCTAAGGAACAGGCAGCCGTCGTCGGGTATGACCGCTTCGCGAATGAAACGTCCCCGCTCCGAACGGATAGGCAGGTTCTGCAGGTTCGGGTTGCTGCTGGACAGACGACCCGTTGCCGTGACGGTCTGGTTGTAGGTGGTGTGTATCTTACCGTCTGCAGCGATATAACTCGGCAGGGTCGATATATAGGTCGAGATCAGTTTACTCAAAGCGCGGTAGTCCAAGATCAGCCCCACTATCTCATGGCGGTCCTTGAGACCCATCAGCACCTCTTCCGAGGTGGAGTACTGTCCTGTCTTGGACTTTTTAGCTTTGGAGTCCAGTTTGAGTTTATCGAACAGCAATTCGCCCACTTGACGCGGGCTATTGATATTAAACGTCTCCTCCGCTAGCGCATAGATACGCTGCTCCAAGCCGTTCAGTTCTTCTTTGAGCGAAGCTTCCGCCTGTTTGAGTTTATCGACATCCATCCGCACACCTGCCGCTTCCATCTCGCGCAGCACTTCCACTAAAGGCAGCTCCACTTCGTTGTACAGGTTCCACAGGTCTGCATCCGCTTTGAGCGCATTCCAGTCCGGTTCTTTGTACGGATTGAATGCCACCTCGGGGTTGAGAAGGTATTGACACAGACGGTTTTCAATGGTGTCGAAAGTGGCTGTTGGCTCTTGCAGGTCCGACCTAGCTATTGGCTCTTCCTCGAAGTCACCGAAAAG
Organism: Paludibacteraceae bacterium; assembly: GCA_017423085.1. Taxonomy (GTDB): domain Bacteria; phylum Bacteroidota; class Bacteroidia; order Bacteroidales; family Paludibacteraceae; genus Colicola. Next base: position 5,795 of record JAFPGA010000071.1, read on the forward strand.
GTCGAGTTGTGCGGGATCTGCAGGTTTACTAGGTTTACTAGGAGTCCTAGGGGTACTAGGCTGGCTAGGTTGATTAGAAGGAGCCGCCGGCTGCAGTTTCTTGAGCAGCGTATTGAACTCCAGTTCGCGATAGAGGGCTGTGAGAGCCTCTATGTTCGGTTCTTGGCGCGACAAAAGCGCTTCATCCAAGGCAATGGGCACATCGGTACGAATCGTAGCCAGGAAACGGGAGAAACGGATTTGCTCCACCTGACTCTCCACTTTCTGGCGCAGTGCACCTTTGATCTCATCTGTGTGCGCCAGCATATTCTCTATCGAACCGAATTGCTGCAGCAGCGCTACTGCGGTCTTCTCTCCTACTCCTTTACAGCCCGGGATATTATCCGACGCATCGCCCATCAGACCGAGTAAGTCAATGACCTGTTCCTTGTTCTGCAAGCCGTATTTGTCGCACACCTCTTTGGGCCCCATCAGTTCGAATCCGCCGGTATGACGCGGGCGGTACATGAACACATGGTCGGACACCAATTGTCCGTAGTCCTTGTCCGGCGTTGCCATATAGACCTCATATCCCGCTTTTTCGCCCATTACAGACAGCGTACCGATGACATCGTCCGCTTCAAAACCCGGCACTTCGAGCACAGGTATGTTCATGGCTTCCAGCAGCTGCTTGATGACCGGCACCGCTTTGCGAATGTCTTCCGGTGTCTCGGGGCGCTGCGCTTTGTACTGCTCATACGCCTCGTGACGGAACGTGCCGCCGGCCGGGTCAAAAGCAACACCCAGATGCGTCGGGTTGATTTTCTTGATCAAGTCCTCCAGCGTAACCGCAAAACCGAAGATAGCAGAGGTGTTTTCTCCTTTGCTGTTCATGCGCGGTGCACGAATGAACGCGTAGTATGCGCGAAAGATCATCGCGTAAGCATCAATAAGCAGTAACTTTTTCATGTACCATTTAGTCATTTACCATTTACCATTGGATAGGTTCCTGGCCGTGTTTGATCAGATAATTATTGGCTGCACTGAAGTGTCCGCAGCCGTCAAAACCGCGATAGACGGAGAGGGGCGAGGGGTGCGAGGTCTGCAGCACGAGGTGCTTGCGACGGTCGATGAACTGCCCTTTGCGTTGTGCGTACGAGCCCCAGAGCATGAACACGATATGCTCACGTTCCCTATTAAGCGCAGCAATCGCCGCGTCGGTCAGTTCTTCCCAGCCTTTGCCCTGATGGCTTCCGGCTTTGTGTGCCTCGACCGTCAGCGTAGCGTTGAGCAGCAGCACTCCCTGTTCCGCCCAGCGACGCAGATCACCGCTCTGCGGAATAGGCGTACCCAGGTCGCGGTGAATCTCCTTGTATATATTTACCAGCGAAGGAGGAATCTGCACGCCCTCGGGCACAGAGAAACTGAGTCCCATCGCCTGTCCTTCCTCATGATACGGATCCTGGCCGATGATGACCACCCGCACCTTGTCAAACGGGCATGAGTCAAAGGCATTAAAAATAAGCCCTGCCGGAGGAAAACACCGACAGGTCTTATATTGTTGGCGCACATATTGGGTGAGGAGTTCGAAATAAGGCTTGTCAAACTCCGTCTGCAACACGCGTTGCCAAGATGGGTCTATTCGTACGTTCATAAGCGATCAGCATTCAGCCGTCAGCTATCAGTTAATCTACAATGAGCATTGCGTCTCCGTAATCGCCGAAGCGGTATCCTTCTTTGACTGCTTGCTCGTAGGCGTTCATTGTCTCTTCGTAACCTGCGAACGCAGCCACCATGAGCAACTGGCTCGACATCGGCATGTAGAAATTGACAAAGAAACTGTTCGCTACCGAGAAGCGGTACGGCGGGAAGATGAACTTGTTCGTCCAACCGTCATACGGTTTGAGCAGTCCGTTGGTGCCGGCTACGTGCTCCATAGCGCGCATCACCTCAGTACCAACTGCACAGACGCGGTGCATGGACTCATGCGCCTGGTTCACCGCATTGGTCATCTTCTCCGGCAGGATGATCTGCTCGGACTCCATCTTATTCTTCGTCAAGTCCTCTACATCTATATCCTTGAAAATTCCCAGCGACACATGGCTGGTCATAAACGTGGTCTCAATACCGTGAATCTCCATTCGCTTAAGCAGCTGCTTGGAGAAATGCAGACCCGAAGCCGGCACTGCTACCGCACCTATCTTGTCTGCAAAAATAGTCTGATAACGCTCCGTGTCCATCTCACGTACCGGCTGGTCATGGAACACTTTCTCGTACTCCGCCTGTGTAGCCTCGTCCATCGGGCGACGGATATAATACGGCAGCGGGGCGCTACCGAGCGCATAGAGACGCGGCACAAACTCATCGTTGTCGTAGTCCGTGAGGAAACGGAACGTACGACCGCGGCTGGTGGTGTTGTCGATTACCTCTGCTACGATAGCCGGATCATCATCAAACGTGATCTTGTTACCGATACGTATCTTACGCGCCGGATCCACCAGCACATCCCAGTAACGCGTACGGTGGTTCAGTTCGCGAAGCAGGAACACCTCAATGAGCGCGTTCGTTTTCTCCTTATGTCCCCACAGACGAGCAGGGAACACCTTCGTGTCGTTGAACACAAACAGGTCACCCTCGTCGAAATACTCGACCAGTTCCGGTAAAGTCTTATGCTCGATCTCTCCCGTCTTACGGTGCAAAATCATCAGTCGTGCCTCGTCACGATAGGAGGCAGGGAATTGAGCAATCAGTGATTCAGGCAGTTCGAACTTGAACTGGCTGAGTTTCATATCATTCGATTTGTACATATTCTTATCAGTGCTCAGCTGTCAGCGTTGAGCTTTTCTAAAAATTGTTCTATTGTCATGCAGTCTTCTACACGGGTGTCGCCTACTCGGGTGCGACGCAGCGCTATCAGGTGTGCGCCGGAGTGGAGCCGTTCGCCGATGTCTCTTGCCAGGGCGCGGATATACGTTCCTTTGGAGCACACGACGCGGATGGTCAGTTGCATCGTCTCGGCATCGAAAGACAGCACCTCTATCTCATCTATCAGCAGCAGCTTGGGTTTGAGTTCGACCGTTTCGCCTTTGCGTGCCAGTTCATAGGCGCGTTTGCCGTTGATCTGCACCGCGGAGAACATAGGCGGCACTTGCCATTGTTCACCCAGGAATTGAGGTATCGTCTCGTCTATCAGTTCGCGGGTGATATGCGCGGTCGGATAGGTTTGGTCGATCTCTTTCTCCAGGTCATAGGAAGGAGTGGTAGCGCCTAACTGCAAGGTGGCGATATACTCTTTCACATCGTACTGGAGTTGGTCAATCAGTTTCGTTTTCTTGCCCGTACAGATGATGACTACGCCTGTTGCCAAGGGGTCCAAGGTGCCGGTATGACCGACTTTCAGTTTCTTCTTGCCCAGTTTACGGCACAGGTTCCACCGCACTTTGGCTACCACATCAAACGATGTCCAGTGCAGCGACTTGTCGAATGCCAGCACTTCTCCTTGTTCAAAATCCCACATATCAGAACAGTTCTGCAAATATAGCTACCGAGCCGACGATGGCGCAGTACAGCGCGAACCATACCAGGCGTTGACGACGGACGATCTCTATCATGAACCGGCAAGCGAAACAACCTGTCAGGAAGGCAGCGAAGAAACCCACTAATGCGGGCACGACACCCAGATCGCTGACCATTTCACCTTTAGCATACTTCAGTACGTCAAGGAAGGCCTCACCCATGATCGGAATGAGTACCATCAGGAACGAGAACTGCGCTACACTCTCTTTCTTCACACCGCAGAGCAGTCCGGTAGCGATCGTGGTGCCGGAACGGCTCAGACCGGGCAGCACAGCACAGGCTTGTGCGACACCGATGATGATTGCATCCAGATAGCCCACTTCATGTCCGGCACCTTGACGTTTCTTCTGCAGCCACTCGCTCAAAGCAAGTAACAAAGCCGTGATCAGCAGACAGATCCCCACCAGCAACAAGCCGTTGCCAAAGAAGGACTCTACCTGGTCTTTGAAGAACATACCGACGATGAAAACAGGGATCATGGACACGAAGATCTTTGCCACGTAGTCCTTCTCCGCATTCCACTGCAGCGTAGTGAAGGTGCCTTTGAACAGACGTGCCACTTCGTACCACAGGATAACGAGCGTGGACAGTACCGTAGCGGCATGTACGATGATAGCAAAGGTCAGATTCTCTTCGCCCGCTGTACCTAACAAGGCATGTCCTATCTCCAAATGGCCCGAAGACGAAACAGGCAGGAACTCGGTCAGTCCCTGCACGATGCCTAATATCAATGCCTCGTACCAACTCATTTCTTCTTACGACGGAAAAGGATAGCAAAAAGCATGAACACAAAGCCGAAGAGTGAGATCATCGGTCCGACCGTAATGCGACGGAAGGAGAAGATATCCGGATTATAGACCTCACCTGAAGGTTCGCCCACCATCAGTGCAAAACCAACAACAATGATGATAAACGATACCGCAATGAGGATAATATTCAGTAATGGTAATTGTTTCATATAAATTGTTTTTAAATCTCGTACAAGGAGTTATTGTCCATACGGATGTAACGGCCTGTAGCAATCAACGAAGCCAGCAAAGTAATCAGCAGACCGGAACAGAGCACGACTGCCGATACGAAGGTGATGTTCTGCCACGTGAGCGGGAAGAGTAATACACCTAATTTGAAGTCCACGTAATAGACCACTCCGCTCAACACCGCCAAAGCCACAATACCTGAAATCAGTCCCATCAACATGTTACGCAGCACAAACGGACGGCGCGTCACCCATGAAGTAGCACCAACCAGCGTCATGGTATTAATAATAAAACGCTTCGAATAAATCTGGAGACGAATGGTATTCACAATCAGTACCATGGACACCAACAGCAGTACCAATGCCACTATTAACAACGCAAGCGTGATATCATGCACATTGCTGCTCATCAAATCCGCCAAGTCGCGCGGATAGATGACTTCGCTGATATACGGCAAGGTCTCCAACTGCTCAGCGAACTGCGCCAGACTGTCCGGATGACTGTACGCCTCCGTCGGATGAATCTCATAACTGGCAGAAAGCGGGTTGTAGCCCAAAAAGGCACTAGGATCTTCTCCCAAGGATGTGATATGCTCCTGCAATGCCTGTTCTTTCGATATATAGGCGAAACTGCTGCAATGACCACCTGCGGTCAGTACGTTTTCCAAGCGCGCACACTGCGCGCTATCCGCATCTTGTGCCAACACAGCGGTAACGGTCATGTTCTCGCGCATGCGCGTAATGAGCGCTCCTGCTGAAAGCAGGAGCACACATTCCAAGCCTATTAGGCACAGCACCAACGAGACACTCACCGATGCCGTCAAATAGGAATTACGAAATCGATGTTTACGCATTTAATATTCCCAGAGGTCTTGTTCGAAATTCAGCAATTCATTTGCGATACGCTCTTGCTCTTGCTTAATTTTCTCAGGATCACCGGTATAATCCGGAATCCAACGGTTGTACATATTACCCTCACCTACGATATAGGACGAGAACAGACGTTTCTGGAAGAACTCGTCATAGGTAACATGCTTCGTTTCGTTGCGGTTCGGAATAGCGTACTGCATAGCCAGATACGGGCGCAGTGCATCGAACGGAATCCAGAACATAATCGACTGACGCAATGACTCAATCACATTCGAACTATCGCGTAATGCAATCTTATCCGAGTGCAGCGGCGCAATTGCCATAATCTTCGTATGCATACGCGAGGTGTGCTTGTCGAAGAAAGTAACCTCTTGCACCAGATATTTCAGTTGGTTACGAATAGTCGGCTCAAAACGATAGTAGTGAGGAGACAACTCATCGGTCACACTGTCATAGTGAATCAGCATATAGTCCGATGACGAAACGTCATAGTGAGTCGGGTCATCCGAATAGTCACCCAGCGGGTCGTCCACCATAAACAGCATCGGAATATTCTTACGGGCGATAGGAGGAATCGGGTTCTTATCCGCATCCCGGAACTCAGGTTTGATGGTCTCACCGTTTTTCTCATAAATAGGCAGACCGTCTACCACTGCGTCCGTAATCACCTGAAACAGATTACGATAGTCCGGATCATCCGACTTGGTCGGGAAATAGAGCTGGTAGTTCTGCTTATAACGCATATCGATGATACGATACACGAAGCGCGACCAAATCACATCATCGATACGGTGATCTATCATCACAATCGTATCATGTGCCTGTGAAAACTCCTCCGTACGGATACGAGCCGAACCTACCTCATCAAAGAATGAGATAACCTTATGCTGCGCTTGTGCTGTAAGAACAAACAGCATCGTACAAGCGATAATACTTAATCTCTTCATCATATTCGTTTTCAATTATTGCAGTGTTAAAGCAATCGGTGACAATCCGATTTCCCTTCCATCCGGTCCCTTTACACGGATATCTGTGATAATCACAGCATTACCCGGTTTGAGTTTAGCAATACGATCCATCTGCTCACGAGTAAACTTGTTACCCGTTGCCGACGACATCATACCATTGATATTCGCCTTGAAACTCGAAACCGTAAACTTCAAGTTCAGCGGGCTGTCCAAACCGTACGAAGCGCCTACCACCGCATTTGCGTTCATCAGCGCGCTACGCGGGATAGCTTTCTCACCGTTGTAACTATTGTCACCCACTCTGAGGAATGCACTCGGTTTCGGCAACGGTCTTACAGAGTACTCTTTGGAACCCATAGATTGCATTTTGCCGTCAATCTCAGCCGATACAGAGATTGTTACCGTCTTCGCATCACCCGGTTTAATCAGCCACAGACCACCTTGCTGGTGAGCAGATGCGCCGCTTACCGATACACGTACCTTGTCATTCGATACACCCGGTACGGAGATAGAGAACTTATTGTCATAACCACGGTACATGATGTTCATCTCGGTGTTCGAGATCGTCACAGCCGGTTCGCCAACGCTATACTCGCTCTCGAAAGGCAGTTGTTCCATTTGACCCGAAGCCGGATTCATATACGAAATGTATCCGCTGTATTTCTTTGTACCCAGACCGGAAGCCACTACTTCATAGAGTCCCAAGTCATTGATACGCTGACCGTCCACATAGTATTCCGGAGTCTGCGTTGAGTCAATTGCCGCCAAGATAATCTGAGCCGAGTATTTACCACCGCGGATCACATATCTTGAGTTCGGAATCACGTATGCATTCAGTTTGTTTACACGCAAGTCACCGGCATCAGTCTGACGACGGAGATGCTGAATCATGATGTTCTCTGCATTACGGATATCGTTCTGCAACTTGGTCAGCAACACCAATGCAGCACCTGCCGGCATATCATGGAACATACGCTGCTCCCATGTCGTAACGTCATTATTCTCAATGGCATCGTCCGTGTTGAACATTTTGTTGAACTCCTCACGCTTCAACGTATCCAGACTAATCAGATACTCGCGATAAGCCTCGATTCTGTGCTTCAACTCCACACCCGGCTTGTTTTCACCATCCGGCAATGCATAGTGAGTTGGTGTATCGCGGTTATCACTACCCTGAACTTTACGTATATCTCTACCCTCCAAACTGTCCTTCTGGATCTGCGCTTCTACCTTTTTCACACCGTCTGTTGCCACAGCGATATCATACTTGAAATCCTGAATAAAATTATACAGGCTGTCTGAACGCTGAGTCAACTCAAGTGTCTTCACATACCAAGGACCGTTTTTCTCCGGGTTATCAATACTATCCAGAAGGAAGTCGTGCATTATCTGCCTACTACGAACCTCTGTCGTTTCAAGAGTTGCATGCAAACTATCATCGACCAATTCGAAGGCCTTCAAGATATCCGTACTGACGTTCAACGCCAACATGGCGGTGAGCACCAAGTACATCATACCTATCATTCGTTGTCTCGGGGTTTCCGGACAGTTTTTTGCTCCACCCATTTCTGAAGTGTTTTATTGTTTTACTTTATTAACTAATTATCAGATGCTTATGCGAGCGCATTGAGCATGTTACCATAAATACCGTTCAGGTCAGCAACCTGTTTCTGGAGTTGCTTAGCACCGTTAGCAAAAGCGAGTTGAGCGTCAGCTGCCTCTTTCGTAGCTGCTGCTACGTGCTTTTGAGCCTCAACCTGAGCGTTGACAGCCTGGAGTTGCAATTCATATACAGAATTGAGCGAAGCCAGTTTCTGACCTACCTCGTTAACACTCTGCTTGTAAGCGCGAGTCTGCTCTGCTACATTCGACATGTCGTTGCTAATCTGAGCGTAGCTCTGTGCCAAGGTAGCCGTTGCAGCTGCGTATGAATCGGTAGCTGCACCAGCTGCGGAGATCTTAGTAGCATAACTCTCAGCTGCTTGTTCTGCTGCCGCCAGTTTCTCACCCAGCTTAACGCCCTTGTCAGCCACTTTACCCAGTTCAGCGAACTGCGTAGCGGTCTTAGCCAACTCAGCAATACCGTCCTTCAATGCTTTCATTTCGTCCTCTTTGAGACTCTGAACTTTAGCTGAAGGTTCAGCAGGAGCTGCAGCTGCAGGAGCAGCAGCGGGAGCTGCAGCAGCGGGAGCTGCAACACCGGTTACAGGAGCACCACCTGCCACACCGGCACCCAACAGGGTCGGACGAGCTTGATGGGACTTCTCCTCGAGCAACTCGGGATTCGTACCGAACTCTAACAATTGCGGGAACACATTCTCCCAGTGGAACTCAGGGTGCGGATGATCCAATGCACCGATGATGAACAAGAATGCCTCGGTAAACATACCTACCATAAGCACCTGACTTGCACCCGGCCAGTGAAGAATCTTAAACAATGCACCGATAATAACGACGGATGCACCAACCGAATAAACGATGTTCGTAATGCTCTTTCCTTGATACGATCCGTACCAATGCATGAATTTTGCACCAAAACCTTGCTTTGCAGCTTTTTCTGTAGCCATAGTTTTATAACTTTATATATTTATATATTAATTTAATTACTATATATGTATATCTATAATTAATCGCCGATATACGCGCGAACGCAACGGAATCCTATATACGGACGGCTCTCGTACTGATACTCATAGGTACGAACACCGCACTGCATGAAGTAACTGATATCCTTCCAGCTACCACCACGAACCACTTTGCGTTTCAAGATATCCGGATCAGCCTTACGAGCCATATAGTTATAATCCGGATTGAGGTCATGCACGTGGGTGTTAGCCGCGCTCTGGTATGCCGAGTTGGTCCACTCTGCCACGTTACCTGCCATATCGAACAGACCGAAGTCGTTCGGACGGAACTGTGCCACCTTCATTGTAGTAGTACCCGTATCATCGTTGTATGCGCCACGATACGGCTTGAAGTTAGCAAAGAAACAACCCTTGCCATCACGAGCGTAGTTACCACCCCACGGATACATCGCCATCTTACGACCACCACGGGCAGCATACTCCCACTGTGCTTCAGTCGGCAGACGATACTCGTTCGCCTCCATCATCGCGTAGCGGTTGAAGTATTTAGTACGCCAGTTACAGAACGCGTGGGCTTGCTCCCAAGTAACACCTACTACAGGATAGTCTCCGTAAGCCGGGTGCTTGAAATACATATGGAGCAACGGGTCATTATATGAGAACTGGAAGTCACGTGCCCAAACCAGAGTATCCGGATAGATACAGATGATTTTGGTCGTCAACAGATCCTTCGGCTCTTTCAACGGACGAATAATCGTCGAGTCCTTAATCTCGCCGTTCTCGTTTACCCAGAAGGTATCTACACGTGCTGTAGCTCCGGGAGGATAGGTACTGGTAGCCACGTCGAACTTGTTACGTTGCGGCAGTGCCTCATCCATGTTCACCCAACTATAGCGGTAGTGCAGGTGGTTGGTATTGAAGGTACCGTCCGAATAGAACATCGGAGCCAATGCATCCACAATCTCCTCCTCCTTGCTCTTCCAAGGTACTTTCTTGTTCCAGTTCAACGCGAAATTCTCTTCGTCGAAGTCTTCATCCTTCGGCTGAACAGCAAAATCCGTCATACCGGCTGCCACCAAGTAAGTCATCGCTACCGAGTCACGCACCCAGTCCACAAACTGGTGGTACTCGCTGTTGGTAATCTCGGTCTCATCCATCCAGAATGCATCAACCGTTACCATCAGCACGTTATCCGGCTGCTCAAAAACAGCGGACTGCGTGTTAGCACCCATCATGAAGGAACCCTTCTTAATAAACAACATACCGTAGGGATTAGCCTCTCTGAAATTCACAGATCTGTAAGAACCCACAAGTTCTCCAGCCGGTTGGTTGCAACTAGCCACTACCATCGTCAATGCGATTAATGGCAAAAGTTTTGTTACTTTCATACTATAAGTATCGTATTGATTTATATTTATTCGTTCTTTTAGGCTTCAGGATATCAAACCCATATGCCAAGTATACTTCGTGACTTCCATAACTCTCCAGCAGCAGTTTGTTGGTCGGCAGTTCGCACGTATATCCCAACTGCAGTCCGGAGATTATGTCAATTCCCAATAATATATTCACACTTCCTGCGATGCGGTACCCCAATCCCCAGCGGTAGCGATCCTTGTAATCGCACATGAGCGTCATGTTCACATCCCAGCTGGTGAAATCGCTCATCACCATAGCGCTCGGAGTCAGTACCCAATCGCGGTAGTTCTTGAGCCGGAAATGGTATCCGCCTACGATGTACATCGTGCCTACCAGCGTCATCTCTTTCTTCGTCCCGCCTGTACTTTCGCTCCAGTCCATTACGGGGCGCGTCAAATGACTGTAACTGGCGCCGACCCACCACGTCGGGGTGCTATAATACAACCCCACTCCCATGTCAAATTTCATATCCGACTTGCTACCTGTCGGAATCGCATCGTCATTAGCTTCGTGGTAATCATCCCCCATTTGGCTGAGGTTGATGGAATCTCCCTTGAAGCCCACGTTCACAAATCCCAGGTCAACACCTACACTTAGATATCCCTTACCTATCTTATGCCTGTACGCGTACTGCGCGTAAAAAGCCTGATTGGTGAACAAACCGTACCGGTCGTTCAAGAACCGGACGCCTGCCCCGTGACTTGTTTTGCCGATGACGAACGGCGAACTGAAACTGAACCATGTGCTCATCGGTGCATTGGTGATATCCACAAACTGCATGCGGTGCACACCCGCCACCTTCATCAATCCGCCTTCTCCCACCGCCGCGGGATTATAGGCTGTCGGCAAGTACATATATTGTCCCATTTGCGGATCAAACTGCGCGCTCGCAGTTGCCACAACAAACAGCAATAACAGCAGACTAATACTCTTCTTCATCAAAGAAAAAGTCTTCGTCTTGTGTAGGATAATCCGGCCATATATCCAATATGCTCTCATATTGTTCCTCATCGTCACCCTCCAATTCGCAGAGGTTTTCTATCACCTCAGCCGGGGCACCGATACGATTGGCATAATCAAGCAACTCGTCCTTCGTTGCCGGCCATGGAGCATCCTCTAATTTTGAAGCTAATTCAAGTGTCCAATACATAGCTTTATACTATCACAAATTGACCCAGTACGGGCATAGTGTTTCAAAATATCGTGCAAAAGTAGTAAAAACTTTCGATTTGTGCAAATATTTTTTGCAATATTTTACATTTTTCGCCATTTTTTACACAAAAAGACGCGTTTTTTGCCAATTTTGCAGAATTATTCCCGTTTCCAAGCCTCCTCCGTTTCTCCGTTTTTATATCCAATATAGCGCGCCAGAACGAACAAATAATCGCTCAATCGGTTCACAAATTTGAGCTCTGTTTCGGCACTATTTGCTTCTATCATTTTCCGCTCGGCGCGACGGCAAACCGCACGGCAAATATGGCATCGGCAGACCGCTTCCGAACCGGTTGGAAGCACGAATGCTTTCTGGCGTGGAACAATTTCCTGCATAGCATCGATCCACTGCTCGAGTTGGTGCACATCCGCTTCGGTTATCCACTCACCCGGTGCTTCGCTCAACGAGGCACCGAGATTGAACAGCCTGTTCTGCACCCAAGTAAGTTGCAGATCGGGGATAGGTGATCGGTCGTCTGTCCGGCATGCCCGTAACAGCCCGATCCAACTGTTGAGTTCATCGACCGTGCCGTACGCCTCGATGCGCACATCTGTCTTTGGTACCCGTTCTCCGTTCGCCAATGAGGTGGTGCCTTTGTCGCCTGTTTTGGTATAAATCATATTCTTATGCGATAGTGTCGTTTTAAGTAATGCGGGTCCACAAAGAGGATGCCACAATGGTACAGATCCATCGTCGTTGTGACGCGCGGATCAGCTTTGAGTTCCGCCCAAGCCTGCTCCATACCTTCCGAATAATGGATATCGTCCAATACGATAATTCCTTTCTGTGTCACGCGTGGCAGCAGATAGTCCACGTAGCGTTTGGTGGCTTCGTAAGTATGGTTGGCATCCACATAGACCACATCGAGTTTCTCGCGCGCGTGTTTATATAAGGTGTCATCTATATTACCTTCGTGCCACTCTATGTTCTCCAGCCGCAATTCACGCCATACTCCTTGTGCCACTTTCAACACGGCACCGCTGCCCTCCAGCGTCACTACGCGGTTGCGGCTGTCCGTACTTGCCAGATACGCCGTTGTGATGCCAAGAGAAGTGCCAAGTTCCAATATCTCCAGCGGACGTTTCTGCTCCTGTGTCATGAAATTGACAATCCGGAACAGCACTTGTGCCACGCGGGGGCTCTCCAAGTGCTGCCGGGTGATATCGCACACGCGCCGCTGAATACGCGTGCCCTCTTTGCTGCCCGCGGAACCGTAATCGACTACGTCAAGCACATCGTCACAGTGCTCTAACAGTTCTCTTCGGCGTTCTATATCGGCAAAGCAGTAAAACGTGTTCTCGTCGCGCAGTACAAAACGCACGATTTGGAACAGGTAGGGTGAATGAATACCTTCACCTGTTGTGTTCCAAGCCGTCAGTTGATGCCGGACGAACGCAAAAACTCTATGAAATGCGCCACTTTTTGCCATTTAGGCTGCAAAATTACTATTTTTTTTGCATATATCCAAAATATTTTGTAATTTTGTCGCATGATTTTGAATTATATATGGATCGGGCTCATTATTTTAGCAATCCTAATGGGCATTATACAGGCTGCGTGCTACGGAAATGTAGATATCTTCTCGGAGATTCTCAATTCCACTTTCGGCAGTGCTAAGACCGGTTTTGAGTTGTCTTTGGGTTTAACCGGCGTGCTGGCTCTGTGGATGGGCATCATGAAGATTGGTGAGCGTGCCGGTGCGGTTAATTCGCTTGGAAAGGCGATTAATCCTTTCTTCTGCCGTATTTTTCCGGAGATACCGAAGGGTCATCCTGTTTTCGGCACGATGCTGATGAACATATCCGCTAACATGCTTGGGTTGGACAACGCGGCAACGCCGATGGGTCTCAAAGCGATGGGTGAGTTGCAAGAGCTGAACAAGGACAAAAGCAAGGCATCCAACGCGATGATCATGTTTGTTGTGCTGGGTGCAAGCGGTCTGACGCTTATCCCGACTACCATCATGGCTTATCGTGCGCAACTGGGGGCAGCCAACCCTGCAGACGTGTTCCTGCCTATTCTTATAGCTACTTATGTAGCTACGTTAGTCGGGTTCTTGAGTGTGTGCATAGCACAGAAGATCCGTTTGTCCGACCCTGTTGTGCTCTGCACGGTCATCGGTCTGACCGGTCTGGTCGGTTTTCTGGTATGGGGTGCTACTTTATTGGAACCCGAGACAATGTCCACCGTTTCAGCAGCCACAGCAGCGATTATTCTGCTCGGTATCATCTGTTGGTTCATTATTCAGGCGATGGCGAAGAAGATAAACGTCTATGATGCGTTTATTGACGGAGCCAAAGACGGTTTCAAGACCGCAGTCGGCATCATACCTTACCTTATTGCTATTTTAGTGGCGGTAGGCATGTTCCGCGCTTCGGGAGCAATGGATCTGCTGGAGAACGGAATTGCGTGGTGCTTTGGGCAGTGCGGCATCAACCCTGATCTGGCAGGTGCAGTACCGACCGCATTGATGAAACCGCTGAGTGGTGGCGGTGCACGCGGACTGATGCTCGAAGCAATGACCACACACGGTGCAGACAGCCTGGTAGGACGCTTGTGCTGTATTTTGCAAGGTACTACTGACACGACGTTTTATGTGCTGGCGGTTTATTTCGGTGCAGTGAACATCAAAGACACTCGTCACGCGGTGGCGTGCTGCCTGTTGGCAGATTTAGCCGGAGCCGTTGCGGCATTTGCCATCGCACCAATCTTCTTTGGTTAAAAGGTACACTTATAAACAAAATGTATATATACTACGTATATATAGTAAAAGATGATAATTGACAAGATAAGGATTCATCCTATGGTGATCCTTTGGTGATTCTGTGGTGATCCTTTGGTTTAATTTCGATGAAATAAGGTAATTGGCATGATAAAGTACGGTACAGATGATGTAGCGATGCCTACGCTGGATGAGCGTAAAACAGGCAGATGGATACGCGCAGTGGCTGCGGAGTATGGTTTTACTGTGGGAAACATCAACTATATTTTCTGCTCCGACGAGCGGGAGTTAGCGGTGAACCGTGAGTTCCTCGGGCATGATTACTACACCGATGTTATTACATTTGATTATTCTACCGCAAGCACGCTGAACGGGGATATCTTCATTTCGCTGGACACTGTGCGTTCGAATGCCGAGATGGTGGGTGTGCCGTTTGAGCAAGAGTTGCGCCGGATTATTATCCACGGCGTGTTGCATCTGACCGGACAAGGCGACAAAACGCCGGAGACAAAGGCGGAGATGACTGCCAAAGAAGAAAAAGCACTGGCTAAGTGGAAGTGATGATCACTTTCCCAAGTTTTTCCCAAGTGTAAAATTTGCACATTTCAGATAGTTTTTGTACTTTTGCAGCGTCAAATTCATTGGCTCATTGTATGAGAATACGAACAATACATATTCTTATTCTGCTGCTGTTTGCGTGTACGGTGTATGCGCAACGGGGGTACACGGTGAGCGGATACGTAACGGACAGGGAGTCAGGCGAGCGTCTGATCGGTGCGGCGGTGTATGACACGGTGTCGCATCAGGGAGCCGTGACGAATACGGCGGGTTTCTATACACTGACGTTGGCGCAGGGCAAGCCGTCTGTGCTGGTGGCGAGTTATGTAGGCTACGCACCGAGCATGCCGTTTGAGACAGACAGTGCGCAGACACACCATTTCTTCCTGAGCAGTGCCAATACCATCCAAGAAGTAACAGTAACTGGTCATCAATCTGTCTCCGCGCCGGACAACGTGCAGATGAGTGCGATAGAGGTACCTGTGAATCAGATATTGACCATTCCGGCACTTGGCGGTGAGGTGGATGTACTCAAGGCGATTCAGTTACTGCCGGGCGTACAAGCTGCCGGAGAAGGGAACGCGGGTATCTATGTGCGTGGCGGTGGTCCTGACGAGAACCTGATCATGCTGGACGGTGCTCCGCTGTATAACATCAACCATGCGATGGGTATGTTCTCCGTATTCAATGCAGACGCTATCAAGAACGTAACGCTGTACAAGGGAAATTTTCCTGCCCGTTTCGGTTCACGTCTCAGTTCGGTGATCGATGTGCGCCAGAAAGAGGGTAACAACACGTTCTGGCACGGCGGTATATCGGTCGGTCTCATCTCATCCCGGCTCAATTTGGAAGGTCCTATCTTCAGCAAGGCGCAGTTGGACAGCCTCAAAGCGGGTTACACGCCCCGTGCAAAGACGACGTTTAACATCTCCGCCCGCCGCACCTATTTCGATGCGCTGACAGCACCTATCATCGCAGCAGCCACGGCATCCAACGGTGAGGGTATGTCACTGATGGCAGGATACTATTTCTATGACATCAATGCCAAGTTGTGCCACACATTCTCGGACAAGGACCGCTTGAGCATCGGCATATATAACGGTGCGGACGTTGAGTACATGCGCATGAAAGAGAAGTTCGAGAACGATGAGTACAGTATGCACATGCGCTACTCATGGGGCAACACGCTGGCAGCGATAAACTGGCAGCACATGATTAATCACCAGTTGTTTTTGAACACACAGGTTCATTACAGCGGCTATTACTGCCGCGTAGCGCAGGGTTTGAGTGACCACAGTACAACGGGTCGGTTTGACCAGGAGATGGGCTACAACAGCATGATCAACGATGTTGCGGCACTATCGCAACTGGAGTATACTCCGAGCCAAAAACATAAAGTGACAGCGGGTCTGGAGTACACATATCACTATTTCAAACCGTCAGTGCAGAACCAATTCCTTTATTCCGAGCAGGAGACATCGATGAACATGGACACGACGATTGGCGGCCAGGTGCTGCACGGGCATGAGGTGGCGGCGTTCGTGGAGGACACTTGGACTCCATGTCATTGGTTCCGTCTCAATTACGGGGCACGGTTCAGCATGTACGGCATTCGCGGCAAGGTCTATCCGTCCGCAGAACCGCGTATCGGTATGCGTTTTCTGCCACACCGGGACGTAGCGCTGAAGATGAGTTATTCGTACATGTCGCAATATGTGCATCTGCTTAGTAACAGTTCGGTCTCCCTGCCGAGCGATCTGTGGGTGCCGGTGACGACGGACATCCCTCCGATGCGATCCATGCAAGTGGCAGCGGGCATCAGTTATAACATCTGCAACCAAGTGGAATTGAGCATAGAAGGGTACTACAAACGCAGTCTGAACCTGCTTGAGTACAAAGAGGGTGCATCGTTCATGGGTTACACGGACGACTGGCAGAAACAGGTGGAGGTCGGAAACGGCTGGAGTTATGGAGTGGAGTTTCTGTTGCAGCGCACGGTAGGCCCAGTAACTGGTTGGATAGGCTATACGTGGAGCCGGTCAATGCGGCAGTTTGAGCACATCAACAACGGCAAGCCGTTCCACGCCAAGTACGACCGCGAGCACGACCTAAGCATCACGCTACAGTACCAGATTACACCCCGTGTTGATGTTGCGGGTACATGGGTGTACGGGACGGGTATGCGCGGTACGCTGGCTACGCAGGTTTATTATGACAACGGACGACCGGTGGAGTACTTCAACGAACGTAACGGCTATATGATGCCGGATTATCACCGACTGGATCTGGCGATCAATTTCCACGTCCCGCACAAGCACTCCGTCAACGGCAAGAAAGGCAAAGAGGACGGGTACTACGGTCGCGGCGGATGGCTCAAGAACGCGGAACATATTGTGAACATCAGTTGTTACAATGTCTATTGCCGCATGAACCCGATGTTCGTGATACCGGACACCTACAGCGGGAAGTTGTACCAGGTCAGCATCTTCCCTATCCTCCCGAGTATCAGTTACCATTTCAAATTCTAAGCACATGAGAAAGAGACATCTATATGGACTTTTATTGGTATTAACAGCGTTGACCAGCTGCGAGGATATGTTCTATCGCGAAGTGGATTTCCAGGGCGAGACCGAGCCGGAGATGCTGGTAGTGACCGGCAGCTGGATGCTGAACCAACGACCGACCGCACTTGTGTCGCATTCGTACTTCTTCAACCGAACGGACAAAGGCAAGGACGACTGGATCAACGACGCACAAGTGAGCGTACGAGTCAACGGACAGCCATATAACATGAGTTGGCAGAACAACGGCACCTATGCGAACTATTCGATGCCGATACTGCGTGCGGGAGACACGGTAGAGATCACGGCGAGTCATCTGGACTACCAAGCGGTGAGCGCACAGCTGACCATGCCCGGACAGGTACGTTGCACGGTGAGTAAGACGGAGGTACTGCCGACCGAGCAGATTCTATTCCAATTGGATCTGGATGCGTACGAAGGCAATGAAGACGATGTCATCGGCATCTTGGCAGACGGTGTTATAGAGCGCTATTGGGCCACTACATCCGGGACCTCAGAACAGTATCCACCCGAAATTCTCCAACTCAAAGACCTCTACTCGAACGACATTGTGTTCGCGGAAGCGGAGAATGCTTCGACACAAGGATATTTTGGTGCCTCGTCCGGCTATCTCTATTTCCCTGCCTCGGAGTTGAAAGAGCCGAGAAGTATTCAACTGCTTGTGGACAATTACCAGACAGTACGGAATCCGAGTAAATATGAGTTCAGAGCCAAGCAGTTAACCATTCAGGTGACGGCTTTTACGTACAGTGCATACCGCTTTGATGTATCGATGCGTAGCAGTTATTATGACGACGCGTTGCCGCCTCCGAGTCATCTGCCGTACCAAGAGAACATCATGGAACAGGTCATGGTGGCTATTCAGTCCATGTTAGGCGACCAGGAGCCCAAACAAGTCTATACGAACGTGGAGAACGGTCTGGGACACGTGGAAGCCCTTAGTATGGACCGTCACACGATATATTTCGATTAAAGCGTGCAATAATTGGCGGTTTATGTGTAAAAAAAAAGAAAAAGTGGCATACGCATTTGCGTATGTCATTTTTTTGTAGTACTTTTGTCGCCATAAAAACATACGCGTTATGAAAAAACTACTCCTTTCCACTATTCTGTTAGTGACATTCTCGTTTTCACAGGCAGTCAACTACTGTACCACACAGAGTTGGGGTTATGCCGGCACCTCAGTTACGGGTGGCGGCAGTGCCACACCGACCTTAGTTTCCTCTGTGAGCCAACTCAAATCCGCGTTGGGCAGCAAAGCGAAGAATAAGGTGGTGATCATCACCCAAGACCTGACGTTCACCTCTATGCTTACAATACAGGATGCGCAGAACATCACGTTGATGGCGCTTCCAGGAGTAAAACTGATTAGTAATCAGCAAGATGCCACTTCATCAGGTATCTTGTTTGTCAAACGATCTTCCAACGTCATTATTCGCAACCTCACGTTTGTCGGTCCCGGTGCGTATGACTGCGACGGTAATGATAACTTATGTTTTGAGAAAGTGACCAATGCATGGGTGGACCACTGCGATTTCCAGGACGGCTGCGACGGTAACTTCGACAATAAGGGAACAACGGACAATGTGACGGTGAGCTGGTGTCGTTTCCGGTACCTGAAAGCGCCGAAAGCCGGCGGTTCGGGCGGAGCGGACGACCACCGATTCACCAACCTGCTCGGTTCGTCTTCTTCTGACAAGCCGTCGGATGGCACGTATAACTTCACCTGGGCGTACTGCTGGTGGGACGAAGGATGTAAGGAGCGTATGATCCGCTGCCGCAATGCGGAGTTGCATTTCCTGAACTGCTACTGGAACAGTTCCGTTGCCAATTATTACGTTGGTCCGGAGAATGCGAAGTGCTACTTCGAGGGTTGTACGTTTGAGGGTAAGGCCAATTCGTCAAGTAAGATTTTCAAGTCCTACGGCGGTACGAACGCATGTAAGTTCGTCAACTGCTCCGGCAAACTGCCGTCGAACAGCGGTTCAGTCAGTGCACCGAGTTATAGTTACGACCAGCTGAGTGCTGCGAATGCCAAGAGTTATGTAACAAACAGCAGTTGCGGTGCGGGTGCGACCTTGACCGTGACAACATCCGGCAGTGTATCATCGTCATGCGACGGTGGCAGTACGCCTGTGACCTATTACACCGTAACATGGAATGCGAACGGCGGCTCATGCAGCGTGGCTACCTCTCAAGTACAAGCCGGTAATGCCATCGGCGCGCTGCCAACTGCCAGCAAAAGCGGCTACACGTTCAACGGATGGTTTACTGCAGCCAGCGGCGGTTCGCAAATCAGCGCAACGACCGTAGTTAACAGCAATGTGACGTACTATGCGCAGTACACCGAAGAGCAAGGCGGTGGTGATGATCCCACGCCTGTTACCGGTGACCTGACGTGGAACTTCTCCACGAGCGATTTCAACGCTTTGGGAACGATTAGCAGCACCACCACTGTAAACGGGCTTACCATTGCCGCAAGCAGTTCCGCTACAGTGATTATTGAAGGTAACAACAAAACGATTGACGGACATAGTTTCACCCATCGTCTCAAATTAGGCGGCACAGGAAACAAAGATTACCGCAACCTGCAATTCAATGTTACCGGTGCTTGTACCATTGAAGTCTATGCAACCAGCTCCAGTACACAAGCCGGCAACGAACGGACGTTGAACGTATTCAGCGGCAGTTATGGAGGAACTCCTATTACAACGCTCAGCATTGGCTTGAGTCCGGCAAAGATATCATATAACTACACCGGCGGAGCTACGACCATCTATCTGGGCAGTGCCAACAGCGGTATCAATTTCTATGCTATCAACTTGGTTTACAGTGGAGATACTCCTGAACCGCCGGCTCCAACACCGACTTATACGCTGACTTATGATGAGAACGGCGGTAGCGGTGAGATGGACGAAGAAACGGTTAATGAAGGTGCATCTGTGACGGTGAAGGCGAATGCTTTCACAGCGCCGGAAGGTTATACATTCAAAGAGTGGAACACGAATGCGAAGGGTTCGGGAACCAAGTATAATGTGGGTCAGAGTGTGACGATGACCGCAGACCTAACACTCTATGCCGTTTGGTCGCCGAAGACATATACCGTAACGCTTAATGCCGCCGGTGGTACTGGCGGAACAACATCCGTTACGGCTACGTTTGATGATCCAATGCCGAACATCACTATTCCGACTCGTACGTACTATTCGTTCCTGGGCTATTTCAGCGCGCAGAACGGTCAGGGCACGCAGTACTACGATGCGAACGGATCGAGTACGAATAGTTGGACCACACCTTCCAACGCCACGCTGTACGCGGCATGGGAAGAGCACAGTGGCGAGACTCCTGTTGTAACGGGCGATCTGCATTTCTGGTTCTTCAATGAGGCCGATGCTACCGCCAACGGACTGAGCAATGATGCGAACGTCTTCTCCAATATGGTAGCAGCCGGTAGTCAGATGGCAGGTACTATCACGATAGACGGCACCAGCTATTCCGTGACTAGACGTACGGGTGATAATCAAGTGTTCGGTTCGTTCACCGTGCCAACAAGCAAGAAGGCGATTTTCTACGCCTTGGCTGTTTCGTCCGGGGGAGGCGACCGTCAGATTAACCTCATCTGCGGAGAAGAGAAACATGAGTTCACGGTTCCCGGCGGTTCCGGTGCTTATCAGCGTATCGAGAGCGAAGAGTTACCGGCAGGCACCTACTCTATCGAACGCGAAGGAAGCAGTAATGTGCGCATGGCTGTGATCGTGCTGAAGTTCATACAAGAAAGCGCTACCGGTTTTGAGCAGCCAGCAAACGAAAGCGCAGCACAGAAAGTGCTACGCAATGGTCAAGTGCTCATTTTGCGCGAAGGCAAGAGCTACGATTTGCTGGGCAATCCCGTAAAATGATCCGTCTGCTTTTATAGACGTTGACCGGTAACGGTATAGACCTGATCGCCGCGGATAATCACCAATTGTCCGTGGCGAATTTGTTTGATATAGACCGGTGCTTCGTCTTCCGTCACCTCAATGTCCGAGGTGTCGTCCCCGAGGCGCAGCCCAACCATGACCGCGTCGTGGTCCGAGTAGCGATTCGCATATGCCAGCGACGTATTGGTATGCCAAACGGCAGCACCGGTGATCTGCTCCGCCATGGTCGAGTTAGCAAACGCGTGGTCTATGAGTTGGCGCGAACCTTTATAGATATACGAATAGGCATTGTCATCGAAGCGCAGCAACTGCTCTTCGTAGCCGCCGTTCTGAATGATAGAGATACAAGTCTCATCCATCTGCGCATTCAGATCGCCCATGATGAGGATATCCGGATCTTTTACCTTAGAAGAGCTGGACAGTCCACTCATGAGCCAGTTGGCGTTATCTACGCGTTTGGCTTTCGATTCATCATCAGCTTTCGCCTTGAAATGGTTCATGGAGAGGATGAAGTGTTCTCCGGTAGAGAGTTCGGTCCACGCCTGAATTCGCATAGTGTTCTTGTAATAAGTGATATTCGTTGCCGCCACGTCGCTGCCGTAAGGGGCCACGGTCGCTTTGCGATAGACGAAGCCGGACTTGATGGCATTGTCGTAGGAGTCGGTAGCGACGTTGATACCATCGGATACCGCAGCATAGAGTTCTCCGCCAGCTGCCTCATTGAGTGCCTCCACCAAGTGCTCCAGCGTAATGGGTTTGGCCTCCACCTCGCAGAACGCAAAGATGTCAGCATTCGAAGTGAGCATCATTTGCACGATGCGATCAGTCTTGAGCGCAAAACCGGCTTCATCACTATACGACGGACGGTCTGACTCCCAGTAGTTATAGTAATAGTTCTGCAGATTGTTCGCCAGCACGATGATACGCGCGTTCCCCAAGTTCGGCACAACTACAGTAGCTTGCGCCATGACAGCGAGCAGCAAGCAGCTGAACAAAAAGAATTTTCTCATGGTTTTTGTATTTTTATAGAGCGCAACAAGGGCGGTAATCAGCCGCCCTTGTGCTGTTATCCACCATGTATGGCGGATTGATTTAGTCTTTGAACTTCGCGCAAAGGAACTCGCGGTTGAGGCGAGCAATATTCGCGAGGGAAACCGATTTCGGGCACTCAGCGGCACATGCACCGGTGTTGGTACAGTTACCGAATCCAAGTTCGTCCATCTTAGCTACCATCGCTTTGGCACGAGCTGCCGCCTCGATCTTACCTTGCGGCAGGAGTGCGAGTTGCGAAACCTTCGCAGAAACGAAGAGCATAGCCGAACCGTTCTTACAAGCAGCAGCACATGCACCGCAACCGATACAGGAAGCTGCGTCCATTGCTTCGTCAGCTACCGGCTTCGGAATAGGAATTGCGTTTGCGTCGGGTACACCGCCTGTGTTGACGGAAACGAAACCACCGGCTTGCATGATCTTATCGTACGCACCGCGATCGACCATAAGGTCCTTGATTACAGGGAACGCACGGCTACGCCACGGCTCGACCGTGATGGTCTCGCCGTCGTGGAACTTACGCATGTGGAGCTGGCAGGTTGTGATGGCGCTGTCAGGTCCGTGCGGG
>JAFPGA010000072.1 GCA_017423085.1 Paludibacteraceae bacterium
CTCGTCAATTTTTCGTCCAAAAACATAGAAAATTATTCTATTTGGCGAAAAAATAACATAAAAATTTGCGTATGTGCGATTTTTGTAGTAACTTTGCGCGATAATTTTTGTATCGTGTGTACTATGCGCGTACGCGTGACCATATTAATGATGCTGTTTTTTGCGCTGGTAGCAAAGGCGCAAGAAGTGCCGTATTTGTGCGAGTTGGGCTTTCAGGGAGGATGCGGTTATTACGCAGGTGATGCAGCTCCGCATATCTTCATGCACCCTCGTGAGGCGTACGGTGTACACTTCCGATACAAGTTCACGAAGCGCTGGGCACTGCAAGCCAAAGTGTCGGGTCAGCGGATAACGGGAAATGACTATACGATTCGCGGCGAGAAACTGAACACGACCTGGCAGACGCAGATGATCAACGTAGATGTGATGGCGGAGTTTAATTTTTTCCGTTTCGGTTCCGCGAACAAATACGACAAGCGTATCCGTCCGTACACGCCCTACATTTTCATCGGTATCGGTGCGGGCATGTACAACGGCGAATGGTGGATGCCGGACAGTCCGGAACCGCACGGGATGCGCGCTGCAGCCTATGTGCCGTTAGGAATAGGATTTAAGTGGAAATTTTCTGAACACTGCGGTCTAAATCTGGCGTGGCAGCACAACATCTACATGACGGATAACCTGGAGGCGCGTGACGCGCTGGACAACAAGCATCAGTTGAACGGATGGAACTGGATGAACTGCGATTTGACGGGAATGGTGACAGTTGGCATAGTTTTTGAATTTGCTAAAGCACCAAGGGCATGTAAAATATGTAATTGGTGATAGAATTAGAATATGGAATATAAAACACAAATAGACAAGGAGCGGTTGCCGCGGCATATAGCCATCATCATGGATGGTAACGGTCGTTGGGCAAAGAAACAGGGTTTGGCACGTATGTTCGGACACAAACAAGGTGTCGAAACCGTGCATAACATCACTGTAGCAGCGACGAAGTTGGGAATTGAGTACCTGACACTGTACACATTTTCGACGGAGAACTGGAATCGCCCGAAAGAGGAGGTGGATGCGCTGATGGGTCTGCTGGTCGATACGATTGTGAAAGAGACCCCGACGCTGATGAACAACAACGTGCGGTTGCAGACCATCGGTGACATAGACCGTTTGCCCGAAGCGACGAAGGCGAAGTTCCTTGGCTGTATTGAGCAGACGAGCCGTAACACGGGTCTGACGATGGTGATTGCGCTCAGTTACTCGGCACGGTGGGAGATCACGCACGCGATGCAAGAGGCGGTTCGCCGTGCACAGAACGGTGCGTTGCGTGCAGAGGATGTGAACGAGCAGTTAGTCAGTTCGATGATGACGACACGTGAGATGCCAGATCCGGATTTGCTGATCCGTACCAGCGGCGAATACCGCATCAGCAATTTCCTGCTGTGGCAACTGGCGTACAGCGAGTTGTACTTTACTGACTGCTTGTGGCCGGAGTTCACGGAAGAGGAGTTCTACAAAGCGATTGTGGATTACCAGAAACGCGAGAGACGATACGGAAAAACAAGCGAGCAGATGAAAGATGAAAAATGAACAGTGAAAAATGAAAGGGAAAAGGAGTTTACATAATGTATTAGGATGGTTGATGGTGATCCTTTCATCTTTCCTCTTTCCTCTTTCGTCTTTGTGTGCGCAGGACAGTGTGGTGGTGGCAGAGACGGAGACGATACCTGACATCGAATACACGATGAATCGCAAAATATATGAGATTGCGGGTATTGAGGTGGAAGGAGCAGACAGCTACGAGGATTTTGTGCTGATTGGATTCTCCGGTTTGGCTATAGGCGACAAGATTGAGGTGCCGGGCGATCAGGTGACCAAAGCGATTAAGCGGTTCTGGAAACAGGGCTTGTTCTCCTCCGTGCAGATTCGTGCGAAGAAGATAGAGGGCGACAAGATTTGGCTGGTGATTGCTTTGGAGCAGCGTCCGCGTATCAGTGAAGTGCGCTACGAGGGCTTGAAGAAGAGCGAGAAAGAAGATGTGGAAATCAAAGCCGGTATCCGTCAAGGCAGTCAGATGACGCCTAACCTGGAGGACCACGCCAAGACGGTAATCAAGAAATACTTTGCCGAGAAGGGTTACCACAACACGGAAGTGCATATTATTCAGCGCGACGACCCGGATCATCCGGGGTACGTCCGTGTGCTGATTGCGGTGGATAAAAAAGAGAAGACGAAAGTCGGCAAGATATACATCACAGGTAACAAAGCACTGACGCACCGCCAGATCAACAGGGCAATGAAGAAGACGAACGATAACGATATCGTGAACCTGTTCCGCACGAAGAAATTCGTGGTGGAAGAGTATGAGAAAGACAAACAGGCGGTGATTGAGAAATACAACGAGTACGGTTACCGCGATGCATACATCGTAGCGGACAGCGTTGTTCCGAATCCGGAAGACCCGACCCGCGTGGATGTGTATATGACCATCAGCGAAGGTGACAAGTACTACATCCGTTCGGTTAAATGGATCGGTAACACGGTGTATCCATATGATTACCTGGACGCTGTGTTAGGTGTCAAACCGGGCGATGTGTATAACCTGAAGACACTGAACGACCGACTGATGAACGATGATGATGCGGTGAGCAAGTTGTACACCGACCGCGGTTACCTGTTCTTCAACGTAGAACCGGTGGAAGTGAACGTAGAGAACGACTCGATTGATTTCGAGATGCGTATGTACGAAGGCAAGCCGGCAACCATCAACGAGGTGAAGATCGTCGGTAACACGCGTGTGTATGAGCATGTCGTACGCCGTGAGCTTTACACCAAGCCGGGTCAGCTCTATTCGCAATCGGATATCATGCGTTCGCTGCGTGAGTTGGCACAGATGGGTCACTTCGACCAAGAGAAACTGGTTCCGGATATCCAACCTAATCCGGAAGAGGGAACGGTGGATATCACCTATCAGTTGGAGACTAAGAGCAGTGACCAGATCGAGTTTTCGCTCGGCTGGGGTGCTACGGGTCTGGTGGGTTCGTTAGGACTCAAATTCACCAACTTCGCTATTCAGAACCTGTTCAACAAAAGTTCGTACCGTATAGTGCCGCAGGGTGAAGGTCAGACTTTCTCCATCAACGCGCGTACGAACGGTATCTACTACACCTCTGCATCGATCTCGTTCCTGGAGCCGTGGTTAGGCGGCAAGCGCCCGAACAGTCTGAGCGCTAGTATCTACTTCGCCAACCAGACGGGTTATTCGAGTCGTTACCAGAAGGCATACCAGAACCTGTACAATACCTATTCGAGTTATTACTACTACTCGGGCAACAGCAATTACTATCAGCAGTTGGCAGAGTCGGAAGCGGATAAAGACAAGTACCTGCGTACGTTGGGTGTGTCGATTGGTTACGGTAAGCGTCTGCGCTGGCCGGATGACTACTTCACGTTCTACGGCGAGTTGAGTTATCAGATGTACATGATGAAGGACTGGCCGTATCTGCTCATCTCGGATGGTACGAGTCATAACCTGTCGCTCAACCTGCAGATTAGCCGTTCGTCTATCGACAACCCGATCTACACGCGCCGCGGTAGTCAGTTCACGTTGGGTCTGAAGATTACGCCGCCTTGGTCGTTGATCAATGGCAAGGACTATTCGCAGATGACGACTTCGGAGAAATACCACCTGATTGAGTACCACAAGTGGAAATTCACGGGTAAGGTGTTTACGCCGCTGACGCGCGACAGCAAGTTAGTACTCATGACACGTGCCGAGTTCGGTTATCTGGGACACTACAACCAGCACGCCAAATCGCCGTTTGAGTCGTTCTACATGGGAGGTGACGGTATGTCGGCGTACACCAGTTATGCGACCGAATATGTGTCGATGCGTGGTTACTCGTCCGGTTCGTTGACTCCGTACGATGCGACTACGGGGCGTAACATGGGTTACCTGTACAACAAGTTCACCATGGAGCTGCGCTATCCTATTTCGTTGGAGCAGAGCGCGACAATATGGGCACATGTGTTTGTGGAAGCAGGAAACTGTTTCTCGGATATTCGCGAGTATAATCCGTTCAATTTGAAGCGCTCCGCCGGTCTGGGTGTCCGTATCTTCCTGCCGATGTTCGGTCTGCTCGGTATCGACTGGGGTTGGGGCTTCGACGAGATTAACGGATCCAAACAATATGGCGGAAGCCAGTTCCACTTCGTCTTAGGACAAGAACTGTAACATTTACCATTTGGTTATTTACCATGTACCATTTATACGATATGAAACGATTCTTTATACTATTATTTGCAGCCATACTGACTTGTGGCACGGGATTTGCTAAAGACCAATCGATAGCATATATCGACATGGCGTATATCCTCAAGAACCTGCCGCAGTACGAACAGGCGAATGAGCAGTTGACCATGCTGTCCAAACGCTGGCAGAAAGAGATTGATGCTGCACAACAGGAAGCGCGTGTACTGGCAACCAACTACCAGACCGAGCAGATTTTTCTGAGCGAAGCGATGCGTCGTGAACGTGAAGAAGAGATTGTGCGCAAGGAACAGGAAGTGCTGGAGCTCAAACGCAAGTATTTCGGACAGGACGGCGAGTTGTACAAGAAACGGGAAGCGCTGATTAAGCCGATTCAGGACGAGATATACAATGCCATACAGGAGTTGGCAAGCGAGAAGCATATTGACATTGTCAAGGATAGGTCGTCCGACCCGTCATTGATATATATGTCGTCCAAATTAGACATATCCGACCAAGTGCTGCGTAAACTTGGAGCGAAATAAAATTGTTAGAAACATTTAAAAATTTATAAAAATGAAAAAGATTATTATTGCAATGCTGCTGATGTTGCCGATGGCAATCAGCGCACAGAAGTTCGGTCACACCAACACTCAAGAAATTATCGCGTTAATGCCCGAGGTGGCTCAAATGCGTCTGAAAATGGACACAATCTATAGTCAGTATGAGAATCAGTTGGCTTCCATGAATGAGGAGATTCAGCGTAAGTATCAAGACTATCTGGCACAAGAGGCAACGATGGCAGACGCTATCAAGCAGATTCGTCAGCAAGAGTTGCAGGAAATGCAGCAGCGTATTCAATTGTTCAGCCAAACCGCAGAGCAGGATGTTCAGCGCAAGCAGCAGGAGTTGTTTATGCCTATTCATGAGAAATTGATGAATGCTATTAAGGCGGTAGGTGAGCGCGAAGGATACACCTATATCTTTGATACGGCAACCACCTCTACATCCATTGTGTATGTTGGTACAGATGCTACCGATGTGACACCGGCTGTTAAACGCGAATTGGGTATCCAATAATGGCGGACGGCTATCTGGAGAGCCACTATGCGGAGTATGAGAAGAAAAAAGCAGAGTGGCTGAAACGTAAATCAAAATATTCGTATATTTATGGTACAAAAAATGCAACAAACCCTGCGCGATAAAACCGCTGTACGCTGGTCGGCGTTACTGCTACTGGCGGTGGCGATGTTCTGTTCATATATTTTTATGGATATTCTGTCACCGATCAAGGACTTGATGCAGTCGACTCGCGGTTGGAACTCGACAGCCTTTGGTACGATGCAAGGCGCAGAGACCTTCCTGAATGTATTCATCTTCTTCCTTATTTTTGCCGGAATCATTCTGGACAAAATGGGTGTTCGCTTCACTGCGCTGCTATCCGGTGCTGTGATGCTGGTAGGTGCATTCATCAAATACTACGCTGTGACCGAGGCGTTTATCGGCAGCAGTGTAGAGACCTGGTTCACGGAGCACTTGAATTATATCCCGCTGTTTGACGAGTTAGGCGTATCGCCGTTCTACCAAGGCATGCCGGCTTCGGCGAAAGTAGCAGCTGTCGGATTCATGATTTTCGGTTGTGGCGTTGAGATGGCGGGTATCACCGTTTCGCGCGGTATCGTGAAGTGGTTCAAGGGTCGCGAGACCGCGATGGCGATGGGGTCGGAGATGGCGCTTGCCCGTTTGGGCGTAGCGACGTGTATGATCTTCTCGCCGTTCTTCGCTAAGTTAGGCGGCACGGTGGATGTGTCCCGCTCGGTAGCGTTCGGTGTTATTCTGCTGTGCGTAGCGATGATGATGTTCATCGTATATTTCTTCATGGACAAGAAACTGGATGAGCAGACCGGCGAAGCGGAAGAAGCGGACGAACCGTTCAAGTTGTCCGATTTGGGCAAGATTCTGTTAAGCGGCGGATTCTGGTTGGTAGCACTGCTGTGCGTGCTGTACTACAGTGCCATCTTCCCGTTCCAGAAATACGCGGTGAATATGCTGCAGTGCAACCTGACGTTGCATGAAGGAACCGGTATTTGGGTTAGCCCGCTGATTACGTATGTCCAATATGGTATAATGCTAATAGTGGCAGTAAGTTCGTTTGCCGGCAATTTCTCGAAGAACAAAGTGCTCCAAATCGTTTTGTTCAGTATCGCCGCTCTGGCACTGGTGGTATATTGCTATATCGGTTACATGCGTGGTACGGCAGAGAGTATCTTTGCGGTCTTCCCGCTGCTGGCGGTAGCTATCACTCCGGCGTTAGGCAAGTATGTGGATACCAAAGGTAAGGCAGCTTCGATGCTCATCTTCGGTTCCCTGCTGCTTATCCTGTGCCACCTGACCTTTGCGTTCGTTCTGCCGCAATTCAAGGGCAACGAGATAGGAGGATTGGTTGTTGCTTACGGTACAATCTTGGTACTAGGTGCATCGTTCTCGCTCGTTCCGGCGGCATTATGGCCGAGCGTACCAAAACTGGTAGACGAGAAAATTATCGGTTCGGCATATGCGCTCATCTTCTGGATCCAGAACATCGGTTTGTGGCTCTTCCCGCTGCTGATCGGTAAGATTCTGGACAAGACGAACGCGGGACTGGAAGAGCAAGTGCAACAAGGACTGATGGACGCAGAGCAAGCCGCTATTTCGCAGGACTACACCTGGGCATTGGTCATGTTGGCATCCTTAGGCCTTGCAGCGCTGCTTATCGGTCTGGTTCTTAAGATTGTTGATAAGAAGATGCATATCGGTCTGGAGGAACCGAATATCAAGTAATCCTATGGACTGGAGTTTTCTGATTGAAGGCAAGGATTCCATTGATGTCACAACAGACAGCCGGAAGGTCACTTCCGGCTCTGTCTTTGTGGCATTGAAAGGTGAGCATTTCGACGGTAACGATTTTGTGGATCAGGCAAAGCAAGATGGCGCGGCGTATGTGATCTGCGGAGAGAACGCGTTGCAACAGTTGCAGGATCTGGCGCGAGCTTGGCGCAGACAGCTGGGATTGCCGATTATCGGTATCACCGGTACGAACGGCAAGACGACGACTAAGGAGTTGTGCGCGGCGGTGCTGAGTACGAAATATAATCTGTACTACACGCAGGGCAACCTCAATAACCAAATCGGAGTGCCGCTCACCTTATTAAATATAACGCGCGCGCACGAGATGGCGATTGTGGAGATGGGGGCATCCCATCCAGGAGACATCAAGGAACTGGTGGAGATAGCCGAACCGGACTTCGGTCTGATTACCAATGTCGGTCGCGCGCACTTGCAGGGCTTCGGCTCGTTTGAAGGCGTGCAAGCCACTAAAGCAGAACTGTACGATTTTCTGCTATCCCACAACGGCACTATCTTCCAGAACGAAGATAATACCTTCTTAAAGAAGATGTTGGATGATGCACAGAAGAAAATTGTCCATTGTTCATTGCCCATTGTCCATTATACGACCGGCACGATGCCGGAAGGAACGCATCTGGTTGGCAACTACAACGCTGAGAATGTGTCGGCTGCTATCTGTGTAGGCGAATATTTCGGAGTGAGCCGCGAAGACGCTTTAGCTGCGATCCGTGCTTACGTGCCGAGCAACAACCGTTCGCAATTGATGCAGACCGAGCGTAACACAGTGGTCGTCGATGCGTACAACGCCAATCCGACCTCCATGCAAGCCGCCATAGAAGCATTCAGCCATCAGCATTCAGCCATCAGACAGTCTTGTTACATCCTCGGTGCCATGCGCGAGTTGGGCGAGTATAGCCACACGGAACATCAAAACATTGTCAACATGCTGCTGGAGCGCAAGGCGGACAAAGTGCTGTTGGTCGGAGATGAATACAAAGAGACGACAGCTCCTTATCCTGTTTATGAGAACGTTGAGGCATTGTGCGAGACCCTGCGTCAGGCACCGCTGACTGGCTACCGCATCTTGCTCAAAGGCAGCCGGAGTAACCAATTAGAGAAAGTGATCCCATTATTATGAAACAGAACAATATTGTAACAGGTGTTTTAATCGGTTTGACCGTCTTACTGCTGCTGATCATCGGCGGACTGGTGTACTGGAATTTGAGTCAGCGCCAGGAACTGAACGAAATGGTCGAGCAGATGACTATAGAAAAAGAGGAACTGCAGGAAGAGTACGAAGACTTGGCAATTCAGTTTGACGGTTATCAGCAGATGGATATCCGTAATGATAGTTTGCAAGATTTATTGAGTCGTGAGCAGCAACGTGTGCAGGATTTGTTGGAGGAGTTACGTCATACCAAAGCCTCCAATGCACGACGCATTGCGGAGTTGAAGCAGGAGTTGGCAACGGTGCGTGCAGTGTTGCAGGATTATGTGCGGCAAATAGACAGTCTGAATGCCACCAACGCACGGCTCACAGAGGAGAATCTGCAGCTCACGCAGAGCAATTCTGCATTGACGCATAGCAATCAGCAGTTGACGGAAAGCAACACGGCGCTGTCCGAAACAGTAAGTCGCGCCTCGATGCTGGAGATAACGAGTTGTGTAACTTCTACGCTGAACAAGAACGACCACAAGACAAAGATTGCGGGGAATATCCGTAAGTTGCAATTTGACTTTACGCTGGGGAAAAACATCACCTGTGCGCCTGGTATGAAAGAGCTTTATGTGCGTGTTACGGACCCGTCCGGCAAACTGATGGCTGAAAAAGCCGGCAATGTATTTGCCTTTGAAAGCGGAGAAATAGCTTATTCGATGAAACAGGATATTGAGTACAGCGGAGAAGCCTACAACGGTGTTTGTTACTACACCTTCAAAGATGACGAAGAGTTGCAAACAGGGTTTTATAAGATTGATTTTTTCTGTGACGGTAACCTCATTGGCTCATTTCCGTTCCAAATCAGAAAATAATACATTTTTCTCTTGCATATTTGCAAAAAATGTTGTAACTTTGCACGACTTTTTGTGGGTCTTATAATTAACCGGTCGCAAACGGCGACCAAAAATGACGAAAATAGAATGAATATTGTAACCAAAGAGATTGCTCTCCCCGATGGACGAGTGATCAAACTGGAGACAGGCAAGCTGGCAAAACAAGCCGATGGTGCTGTGATGGCAACGCTCGGTAACACGATGATTCTCGCTACTGTCTGCTCCGCCAAAGATGCCGTACCGGGCACTGATTTCATGCCTCTTACGGTAGAGTACAAAGAGAAATTTGCGTCCGCAGGACGCTTCCCGGGTGGATTCACCCGCCGCGAGGGCAAAGCATCGGATTACGAGATCCTGATTGCACGTCTGATTGACCGCGCCCTTCGTCCCCTATTCCCATCCAACTATCACGCTGAGACCTTTGTTAACGTCACCATGTATTCGGCAGACGGAATTGACATGCCGGAATCTATTGCCGGTTTGGCAGCAGGTGCCGCACTGGCTTGTTCGGACATTCCGTTTGAGGGCCCGGTGAGCGAAGTACGTGTAGCACGCGTAGATGGCAAGATGGTTATCAACCCGACTTTTGAACAATGTGAGCACGCAGATCTGGAGTTGATGGTTGCCGCTACGTACGACAACATCATGATGGTAGAAGGCGAGATGAAAGAGGTTCCGGAGTCCGTGATGCTGGAGGCTATCAAGGCTGCGCACGAGGCGATCAAACCACAGTGCTTGGCTATTGACGAGATGATGAAAGCGTATGGTAAAGAGACCAAGCGTGAATACTGCCACGAGGTGAATGACGATGAGCTGAAACAGGCTGTTCACGACTACAGTTACGCACGTGCATATGCACAGGCTACCAGCGCTGATACCGACAAGCATCACCGTGAGGAGATGTTTAGCCAGATTCGTGAGGATTTCAAGGTTGAGAAGGCTGACTATATGGCACAACGCGCAGAGGCATTAGGCGTAGATATTGATGAGATCGCTGCGTTGGTTGACCGCTACTATCACGATGTAGAGAAAGAAGCTATGCGTCGCGCTGTGCTCGATGAGGGCAAGCGTCTCGACGGACGTAAGACCACGGAGATTCGCCCGATCTGGTGTGAAGTAAGTCCGCTGCCCGGACCTCACGGTAGTTCCATCTTCACCCGTGGTGAGACTCAGTCCCTCTCGACCGTTACGCTCGGTACGAGCCGTGACGAGAAGATCGTGGATGAGGCACTCATTCAAGGCACGGATAAGTTCCTGCTGCACTATAACTTCCCGCCGTTCTCGACGGGTGAGGCAAAAGCACAGCGTGGTGTAGGCCGTCGTGAGATCGGTCACGGTAACCTCGCTTGCCGCGCACTCAAGAACATGATTCCGGAAGACTTCCCTTATACCGTACGTGTCGTTTCTGACATCCTCGAGTCCAACGGTTCGTCCTCTATGGCAACTGTTTGTGCCGGTACCCTCGCCCTCATGGACGCAGGTGTACCGATGAAGAAACCGGTTTCGGGTATCGCGATGGGACTCATTTCGGAGAACAAGGGTACCAAATATGCTATCTTGTCCGATATCCTCGGTGACGAAGATCACCTGGGTGATATGGACTTCAAGACCACCGGTACCGTGGACGGTCTGACCGCTTGCCAGATGGATATCAAGGTGGATGGTCTGAGCTATGAGATTCTCGAGAACGCGCTTGCACAGGCACATGAGGCACGTATGTATATCCTCGGTAAAATCCTGGAGTGCATGCCGGCACCGCGTGCAGACCTCAAGCCGCACGCTCCGCGTATTGTCAGCTTCTATATTCCGAAAGATATGATTGGTGCTGTCATTGGCCCGGGCGGTAAGATTATCCAAGGCATCCAGGCAGAGACAGGTGCTGTTATCTCGATTGA
>JAFPGA010000073.1 GCA_017423085.1 Paludibacteraceae bacterium
GACTGCTGTCAGCAATCAGTATGCAGCTGTCAGTATTCAGCCGAAATTCACTCCCGGAATATTCCTCTCCTTCCGTCCTTATCCGAAGATAGATCTGAGTATCAATGCGTTCTATAAGCAGAGTTATCGCTATCCGACGTTCAATGACTTGTATTACACCGATTTGGGCAATGCGAACTTACGGCCTGAGTTGGCGCGCCAGCACAGCGTTGAGTTGGCGTATCGCAAGGCGGGTAAGGTCTATGACCTGAATATCAGCGCTTCGTATTACTATAATCGGGTGACGGACAAGATCATCGCCTATCCAAAGGGACAGCAGTTTAGATGGACGATGCTCAACCTCGGCACAGTGAAAATCAACGGAGTAGATGCGAAAGCGGACATGTCGTTTTTCTTGCCGTTGCGCTTCGTGTTGCGTACGCGACTCAATTACACCTACCAGACGGCTATCGATGTCACCAATCCAAATGATACCTATTACGGTCACCAGATACCCTATATACCTTGGCACAGCGGCAGTGTGGTGTTGAGTCTTGACTGGCAAAGCAAACGCGGAGACCATTACGGACTCAACTACTCGTTCATCTATGTCGGTGAGCGCTATTGCCAACAGGAGAACACGATTTACAATTACGTGCAGCCATGGTATACGCATGACCTGTCGCTCTACGGCGAATGGGGAATTCAACGCTGGTGGCTTAAGGCGAATCTGGAAATCAACAACTTGCTCGGACAAGACTATGAAGTGATTCAGAACTATCCGATGCCCAAACAAAACGTACGATGCACACTCGCAGTAAGATATTAAAACAATGTACGATGTATCATGTTCCATTTACCATTTTGGTATGTGTACTCCTATGGTCATGTAGGGGCGATGAAGTGGTCTATCCGACCATTGGCACGCAGGTTACGGAAGAAGTGCGTGAGGGGGGATTGTATGTGCTGTGCGAGGGAAATATGGGTTCTAACAAAGCGCGGTTGGATTATATCAACTTGGAGAACGGTACGTATTACAGCAATTGGTACGGAGCACAGAACCCGAAGCAGATGAAGGAGTTAGGCGATGTGGGCAATGATATTCAGGTATATGGAAATCGTTTGTATGCGGTGATCAACTGCTCGCACAAGGTGGAAGTGATGGACCGTCAGGCGCGGCACATCGGGCAAGTGGAACTTCCTAACTGTCGATACATGGCTTTTCACGGCGATAAGATGTACGTGAGTGCGTATGTGGGCAGTGTGGCGGATGCGGACTTGTTGGGTTCGGTGTATGAAGTGGACACTGCTACGCTGCAAATCACCCGCGAAGTAAAAGTGGGCCATCAACCGGATGAGTTATGCATTGTGGACAATAAACTATATGTTTGCAATTCAGGCGGATACCTGACTAACCGCTATGACTCCACGGTCTCAGTCATTGACCTGAGTACCTTTACTCAGATCGAGAAAATTCCCGTCGGACTGAACCCGACGCGTGTGCGGGTGGATAATCAGAAACAACTGTGGGTGTGCTGTCAAGGCAATTATAACGATGCAAAGCCCGAGGTGGTGGTTCTGGCATTCGGTAAGGTGGTACATCGCATAGCTACGCCTTGTGCCAATATCTCGATTCAAGGAAGCACAGCGTATGTTTTGGATGGAGAGAATGCAAAACTGCATGCTTTCTCAACGATTGATTTTGCCGAGCTGGCGCAGTTCATAGACATATCTGACTACGAGCACCCTTACGGCTTGTTGGCGACGGTGGATGTATTGTATATCACGGATGCCAAGAACTATGTCTCTTCCGGTGTGTTGCATTGTTATGGCTACGACGGGCGTGAGCATTGGAGTGCCAAGACGGGCGATATACCGGGCCATCTGTGCCGCGTGACAGGCGCGTATGACATACACGGTGACACCACGCATCAGGACACGTTGAGCTGTTCTCCTTATATCACACGTGTCTATGAGTACTTACCGGGAATGGGACAGTTTGTCAATGAGTTACCAAAATACGAGGAGGGTGACGATGCGGCATCCATGTGCCGCAAATGTGAAATGGCGATTGCTAACAATGCGGGCGGAGTGATTAGTCTCGGCGGTTGGGGCGGCTATGTGACGTTTGGGTTTGATCATGCGGTGGAAAACAAAGAGGGTAGAGATATACAGATTCTCGGAAATGCATTCTATATGACGGGCAGCACGGAGTACGGCAGTTCCGAACCGGGTATTGTACTTGTCAGTCGCGATGAGAACAAGAACGGCTTGCCGGATGATACGTGGTACGAACTGAAGGGCTGTTTGTATGACGATCCGGGTACGCAGCACCATGTGTCGCGCACCTATACTCGTGTATCTGACACGCTGCAAAACCCCTTCCATAAGCACCCCTATTATCCGCAGTGGTTGCCAGCAAACGAATATACACTAACGGGAGCAGTCCTTCCCCCGCAGTCGCAAGTCATTAGCGGGCAGAATGTACAGCGCATACTTGATTACGGCTATGTAGATAATAAACCCAATACCGATGTGGAGGGTACCAGTTTTGATATATCTTGGGCAATAGACACGGACGGAAATCCCGTTAGTCTGCCGACCATTGATTTCGTCCGTGTCTATAATGCCTCTGATGAGATACTTGGCATGACCGGCGAACTCAGTACAGAGGTAGGTGGCGCAATTGATTTACATATTGAGCAATAATGCGAATAACACATTATAATTAACCCTTTTTATTAACAATTAAAAACAAAACAGTATGAGAAAATTTTTCTTATTGGTAGCTGTAGCGGTAGCCGGCATGATGCATGCTCAGACCGTTACGCTGAATCCGGCGCAACCGCTCAACCCGGAGACGCTGGAGTTTGACTCTACCGGCGTATGGACCGGGACATTCAACGAGGACGACTACTTCACGATTGACTATCCGTCGATGTCGTTCGTTCACGGTGCGTGGACTGATTACAATTTCTGGTACGGCTTCACCGTAGCACAGTGCCAGGACACGACGTTTGAGACGATGATGCCTGATCAGTTCCACTGCGTAGCCGGTGGTGGTTTGGCCGGTAAGGGTACACCATACCTCCTGGGTTATGCCATGGAGGGTATGGGTCCGACCTCGCCCTGTGAGGTGCATTTCGATGCTGAGTATCTGCCGAAAGAGGTGTATCTCTGCTCCGGCAGCTGGGCACAGCACAACGTGCTGGTAGATGGAGGAGGTCATACCTTCGCCGCCGGCGATAGTCTGGTGATCGAGATCCAGGGTCTAGACTATGACTACAATGTCATTGCCGACAAGAAGGTAAGCTTCTTCCTGGCTGACTACCGTAGCGAAGATCCGGCTAACTGGACGATCAACCGCGATTGGGAGCGTTGTGACCTGAGTGCTCTGGGCAATGTGTACGGATTGGTATTCACGATGAAGAGTAGCGACGTAGGCGATTGGGGCACCAACACCGCGTTGTACTTTGCTCTGGACGGTCTGAAGATCACGAAGGACATGGAGGTGGCTACCTTCGAGGACGTAACCATTCCGGCAGCCGAGAGCGTACTCCACCTGCTGGAGACGGGCGCTATCGAGAGTGGTTCGTATAACTTCTATCAAGAGGTGGTTGACTACGGAGACTGGGGTGTATATTACTTCGGTAAC
>JAFPGA010000074.1 GCA_017423085.1 Paludibacteraceae bacterium
CCGGCAGAGACAGAGCAGGAGATAATAGCGATTGTGAAGTCGGTGCCCAATGTGTCTGACCCGCATAATCTGCGCACACGCCGTCTTGGCAATCGTATCGCTATCGAGATGCATGTGCGCATGACGGGATCAACTACCTTAGCCGAAGCGCATCAGCACGCTTCGCTCATCGAGCAGCGCCTGCGCGAACGCTTCGGTGCTACCACACATATTAACATTCACATGGAACCGGAGAAATAATAGATACAACCGATGAAAAAATTTCGTGAGATAGCCGGCTACGTGCTCGGCGGAGTGATGTTCGTAGTGATGCTGCCTACCATCATGTGGTTGGCGTCTGGTATGCCGAATATGGCGGTGCATATAGGCGCTTGGCGTGCGCTTGGAACGGGTATGCTAATAATTGGTGGTCTATCGCTCAGCGTATGGACTATCGTGTATATGAAGACGCGCGGCAAGGGCAACCCAATGGACGCGTTTGGCAAAGAGATCGGTCCGCGTACACAACACCTGATGACCGATGGGCCATACCGTCTCAATCGCAATCCGATGCTGACAGGCACACTCTGCTATCTGGCAGGATTTATCGTGTGGCTATGGACATGGCAGGCTCTGTTAGTTTGGTGCATCTTCTTTGTCATTATGTTCGTGCAAGTGTTGACTGAAGAGCATCGCCTGCGTAAAGATTTCGGTGAAGAATACGAAACGTATTGCAAACGAACAAGAAGATTTTGATAATTTTATAATGAAAAGGGAATTATGATAATTACCACCACACCGACCATTGAAGGTCACACCATTAAGGAGTACAAAGGCCTTGTATCCGGAGAAGTTATCTTCGGTATGAATTTCCTCAAGGACTTTGGTGCGTCGCTGCGCGATTTTTTCGGAGGACGTACCGACAGTTACGAAAAGGCTATGCTCGAAGGACGCGAGACAGCGCAGAAAGAAATGCGCGAACGCGCCGAGAAATTGGGCGCCAATGCCATCGTAGGAGTTAGCTTTGGCTATGAGACGATGGGTCAAGCCAACAGCATGATCATGATTTCCATCTCCGGCACAGCCGTAGTGATTGACTGATGAACGAAAGCCGCACATACATATCAATGTCCGACGCGGCAGCCATAGCGCATGTCACGAAAGAGACTATTCGTAACCTCTGTAAGAGGGGCGCTATCGGCTACGAAACACACGGCAACTTCTTCTATCCCTGCAAAGAGGATGTAGAGCGTTACGCTGCGTCTATTGCTACGATTCATGCATCGGAGCAGAAAATGGAGCGCTACAAACTCGAACTGCAAGAGCAGATGGAGCAACTTCGCCTTGCAAAGACTGACGCGCAAGCTCGGTTGGACGCGCTCAAACTATACCCGCACCGTATCAAGCACATTCAGGAACTGCTGTGCGCTCTCATCCCGCACTTGGATACCACTCTAAGCCCTCGTCAAGTAGAGGTCATCATGGAGATGTTGCAGGGAGGCAAGTGGCCGGATGTTTCTGCAAAACTGGGCTTGACCAGGGACAGAGCCGTTCAGATATTTGAGAAAGCTCTGGAGAAGTTGGAAGCAATGCCGGATGAGTTAGAGCGGAAGGATATGATTATCGAGGAGTTGAAGGAAGAAATCAACGATTTGAAGGAGATGAAGGAAGAGAAGCAGCGTTTGGAGAATCTTACTCCGGAAGAGAAGGAGTTACTCCTTACCCCGATTAGTTCTGACGAGCTATCGGTACGCTGCCAAAACGGACTGAAGGCTGCTGAGATCAACAACCTGTATGATTTGCTTCGTCGCAGCCATGCCGACATGCTCAAACTTCGCAACTTCGGCAAGAAGTCCCTCGCGGAACTGGAGGCATGGCTTACATCCAAAGGCCTCGCATTGAAACAAGACTGATGAAGCTTGAGGAAGCCATAACGTACGCCATCATGTCGGATGGTCATGGAAAGACGACTGACCAGATAGCCGCCGCTATCAACCGCAATGCCTGGCATGTACGTAAGGACGGCAAACCGGTTACCTCCGCGCAGGTATACGCCTGCATTTGCCGTTATCCCTCAATCTTCACCAAGGAAGCAGGCAGGATCTGCGTAATGTTATAGAATATGGCATTGAGACCAATTTTCTAATGACCCGACGCACGATGTTCGTGCCAACCAAACTCATATAAATTCCAATTTGTCGAACAGATGACATTGTTTAGACCCAATTAGATGATATAATGAAAAAGACAAATA
>JAFPGA010000006.1 GCA_017423085.1 Paludibacteraceae bacterium
CTCTAAATCATACCGGAAGCCGATATACGCTTTCCAGCCCATAGTAGGACCGCAGACCATGGACGCATCGAAATCTGCGCCGTAGGGGTCGTCGTAGCCGATGATCGGGTTGTCTTGCCGGAAGTTGGTCATGTTCTCCGCGCCCACATAGATGCTGCACATGCGGAAGTACTTGGTCACCTGCGCCATGAGTTGCGGGTACCAGGTGATGGGTTTAGGTGTGCCGTATCCGCCTAACATATCGCCGTAGGCGGTGAAGCCGTCGGGCATGCGGCTAATGCCGTTGAATTGGGCAGTGACATCAAACTGCCATTTCTTGAGCGGTGTCTGATACGAGGTCGAGATGACTCCTTTGAATCGGTTGGTGAGTGCTTTGGTGCGTAACTCGTATGCGTTGGTCTGGGCATTGAAGGTGGTCTGTTTCACATCGGTCCAACGGAACGCTGCCGTCCATGTCCAGCCGCGCAGCACTTCCATCGATGCCTCCACCTGCGCACAGTGCGCGAACGATTGCGCACCCGCTATGTCCGATTGGTTGTAGATATACACCGCGTGTTTGTCGCGGTCCATGTCCACGATGAGCGAGTTCAGGAAATGAGTGTAGTAGTACTCGGCAGACAGTTGTAACTCCTTGCTTCCCAGCGGAATATAGAACGTCGTACTGATGCCGGTGTTGACCGCCCGCTCTTGACGGATGTCCGAAGCCAAGTGCAGCGTACGGCTGGAGGGCAGCATGAACGCATTGTCCGCGATCGCGTTCGGCGAGCGGTAACCCATGCCGGCACTGGCACGGAGCGTCCACCACTCGAAAGGCGAATAACGCACGTTCGCACGCGGGGTGAAGAAGAAACCGTAACGGGTGCTGTAGTCGGCACGGACACCGGCTACCAGCGACAACTGATCGCTGTAGGTATAGGCATATTCGGCAAAGAGACCGGGCGTCACTTCCCAACGGTTCAAATCAAGGGTGAGGGGTGAAGGGTTACCGGTTACGGGCATGATTAAACACTCTTGATACTTATCGTAGTTGACAGACACACCGGCAGAGAGACGGTGGTCGTTGTCAATCAGTCCGCCGCCTTCCCAGTTACGCTGCCAGATACCGTTGAGATAGACGTTGAGTTGGTTCGCCTGCCAGGCTCGCGTACCGTACGAGTTGTTGAGGTCATGATAACTGACCGCCGTAATGAGGGCGACCGATGAACCGCTCTCGTCGTCATAGACGTAGCCGTTCTTGAGGAAACCTTCTACACGCCATGTGTTAAGGTTGATCAGATAGGGCTGAGGGCTGACGGCTGAATGCTGATGGCTGATCTGTCCTCCGCGACGACGGTCGTACAGTCCGCGTACGAAAGCCTGGAACGTGTAATCACCGTGCTTGTAGAACCAGCGGTTAGCGAGGTTGGCGTTCTGTACCAGTGGCATGTCGGCAAAACCGTCTTTGTTCTCGTCCATCGGCATATAACTGCCGGTGTAGTGTGCCAGGATGCCGGTGTAGAGTGACTCGTGGTCGCAGTGCTCCCCGTGCTCGTGGTGATGCTCATGCTCATGCTCATGTTCGTGCTCATGCTCATGTTCGTGCTCTTTGAGCGGAATCTGCCAACCGCCTTCGATGTTCGCCTCTGCCATGATTTCGGAGTTGAACATGAGGTTGAGCGACAAGGGGTTCTGTGTCTGCGGTTTGAGCAGTTCGACATTGATCTGTCCGGTGGTGGCTTCGTAGCCGTTGATGACGGACGACGTACCTTTGCTCACCTGGATGGAACTCATCCACGGTCCGGGCACGTACTCCAGTCCGAAGTTCTGCGCCAAGCCGCGCACAGCGGGTGTGTTCTCTTGGAGCAGCTGAACATAGGTGCCGCTCAGTCCGAGCAGACGGATCTGCTTGGCTCCGGTGGCGGCATCGGCGTAGGCGACATCGACGGACGCATTGGTCTCAAACGCTTCGCTGAGGTTACAGCACGCGGCACGGCATATCTCTTCCGCACCGATACGCTGCACGTCGTACGCCGATTCGCGCAGACGCATCACACCCACGCGGCGCTCCAGGATGACCACTTCGTCGAGCACCGCCTCGTCAATGAGCACGATCGTCAGCGGTTGACGGTTGAGAACCGTGACCGTGTCGTTATGACAGCCGACGAACGATGCGACGAGACGATTGGTGGATTTGACGGGCATGAGGGTGAAGTTTCCCTCGAAGTCCGTTGCCACACCTATTCCGGTGCCGGCCCAATAGACATTGGCACCAATGAGCGGTTCTCCGTGCTCATCGAGCACCACGCCGCTCACTTGTGCGCGCATATACGCACATGTACCTATTATGATTAGTAAAAAAATCAGACTATACCTTTTCATTATTGTACCTTCCGTTTTCACGTTTTTTGAAAACGGGCTGCAAAGTTACACAAAAAAAATGACATACGCAAGTGCGCATGCCATTTTCTGTTCAGAATCCCTATTAATAGGGGTGTGAAATGTTCAATCCTTCGCTTATTCCTCTTCTGTTTGCGAAGCAGCATAAGCTGCCAACAGTTTCTCCTGAACGTCAGCCGGAACGAGTTGGTAGCTATTGAACTGCATGGTGAAGGTAGCACGTCCGCCGGTGAGCGACGACAAAGTCGTCGAGTAACTCGAGAGCTCTTTAAGAGGCACTTGTGCTTTGAGGCGGGTGAACGATTTCTCGGTCTCCATACCCATTACCATACCGCGACGGCCGTTGATGTCAGACATGACATCACCCATGATCTCGGACGGAACGAATACCTCGAGATCATAAACCGGCTCGAGCACTTTCGGGTTCGCCTCTTTGAACGCCTGTGCAAATGCATTACGTCCTGCGAGACGGAACGAGATCTCGTTCGAATCAACCGGGTGCATCTTACCGTCGTAGATGATGACGCGTACGTCACGAGCATACGAACCGGTGAGCGGTCCTTGCTCCATACGGTCCATGATACCCTTAACGATAGCCGGGATAAAGCGTGCATCAATAGCACCGCCGACGATGGAGTTGATGATGATGAGCTTACCACCCCACTCCAGGTTGATCTCCTGCTGATCTTTGACGGATATCTTGTATTCCTGATTACCGAACTTATAGGTCTCCTTAACCGGCATACCTTCCTCGTACGGCTCGACGATGAGGTGAACCTCACCGAACTGACCGGCACCACCGGACTGTTTCTTGTGACGATAGTCAGCACGAGCAGCCTTGGTGATAGTCTCACGATACGGGATCTTCGGCTCACTGAACTCGATCATCATCTTATCGTTATTCTCCAGACGCCATTTAAGGGTACGGAGGTGGAACTCACCTTGACCGGAAACGATCATCTGACGGAGCTCTTTGCTCTGCTCTACGATCCATGTCGGGTCCTCTTCGTGCATACGGGTGAGCAGAGCTGCCAGTTTCTCTGCGTCGGACTCGGTCTGCGGTTTGATAGCGCGGCGGTAACGCGGCTGCGGATAGCTGATAGGTGCATATTGGTTATCGCACTCCTTGGCATTGAGCGTGTTACCCGTGCGGGTGTCTTTGAGTTTTACGGTAGCACCGATGTCACCGGCTGCCAGTTCAT
The DNA here is from genome assembly GCA_017423085.1 of Paludibacteraceae bacterium. GTDB lineage: Bacteria > Bacteroidota > Bacteroidia > Bacteroidales > Paludibacteraceae > Colicola. The sequence goes on from JAFPGA010000006.1 coordinate 3,579, forward strand.
CTACCGGCACACGGATCGAACCGGCTACGCTGTACAGCTGCGAGATACGCTCTTTGCTGCCGCGCTCCATGTTGACCAGGTCATCACCGTTGTGAACGGTACCTTGCATTACGCGGAAGTAGTTGACCTCACCGATGTGCGGTTCTACAGAAGTCTTGAACACATAAAGGCTGGTGGGAGCCGAAGCGTCCGGGCTCACTTTCTTGCCATCGATCGTCGGATAGCTGAACTGAGCAGGACTCGGAGCCATACCGTTGAGGAAGTCCATCAGACGACGAACGCCCATATCTTTGAGACCCGAGCAGCAGAGCACCGGATACATCGATCCGTCAGCATAGACGGACTTGAGTCCTTGCATGATCTCTTCGTCGCTCAGACCTTCGCCTAAGAATTTATCAAGCAGTGTCTCGTCTGCCTCGGCAGCTTCTTCTGCCAGTGCAGCACGCATCTCTTCCACTTTGTCGGCATACTCAGCCGGGATATCCTTCAGTTCGGGCGCACCGCCTTCGGGTTTCCAAACGAGCATCTTACCCTTCAGCACGTCGATAACGGCGTTGAAACCGTTGCCTGCGTTCACCGGGAACTGGATGAGCGTACACTTGTTACCGAAGCAGTCTTTGAGTTGGTTAAACGTGCGCTCGAAGTCAGCTGCCTCATGGTCGCACTTGTTGATGACGAACGCCAGCGGTTTGTGTGCGTGCTCTACGAGACGGAAGTTGTTCTGCGTACCTACCTCTACGCCGCCGTTGGCGCTCAGCACGATCAGTGCCGAACCGCACATCTGCAGAGCAGCTACGGTACCGCCGCAGAAGTCATCCGAACCTGCGCAGTCGATGATATTCAGTTTCTTGTTCTCGAACTCGATGTTACATACCGTCGAGAAGACCGAATAACCGTACTCTTTTTCAACCGGGAAATAGTCGCACACCGTGGATTGAGCCTCGATCGAACCGCGGCGTTTAATCACCCCGCACTCGAACAACATCGACTCCATGAGGGTCGTTTTACCCGAACCGCTGCCGCCTAACATAGCGACATTCTTGATTTCATTTGCTTGATAAACTTTAGACATAAGGTAATAAATTTATATTTGTTTTAACGATTTACTACGTACTATTAGCTCCCGCATTTTGCCATTTGCGAAACGTACTTTACAAAATCGGCGCAAAGTTAGTAAAAAAAAATGACATACGCAAGGGAAAAATGAAAAAAATATCAATTGTCTTTATTTGCTTCCGGGCAGTTTATTGAACAAGCCTTGCATCTTCACCTTGCGGTACTTCGATATCAACTCCTTATATTCAGGCATCTCACGAATGTTATCCAAATCCGCATCCACCTCCATATGATGGAAATTGCGGTATCCTTTTTCTATCGATGTAGTGAGTGCACGGATAGCCTCTTCCTTCCTGTCGAGCAAAGAGTATAGACAAGCTGCATCGTAGTAATTGCCGGCACTGGGATCTTCCTCTAAAATCTGGTTATAGAGATTGAGCGCCAATTCCGCATTTCCCATATATAGCAATGCATATACGCGTACAGCGGATACCTCCTCGCCTTCCAATTCCAACACGCGCGCAAATTCCCTGTTCGCTTGAACGGTGTCATGCTTGTGTTTGAGATAGACTCTTCCTCGCAACATGTACAGATACGAGCGCTCCTCGTCTATCAACACAGCTTTGTTATAGTCTTCCAGCGCTCCGTCATAATTCTTCTGTTCCTCTTTCATATGTCCGCGGTTGACATAAGCACTGACAGCATAGTCCATATCGTTTTCAATGACCTTGGTAAAATCTGCCTCTGCTTTGTCATACTCACCCAACTCGGAATAACAGAAACCACGACGGTTATAATAGTAATACGTGTACTCACTATTCGGATACAGCTCAATCAGACCGCTGTAGCAACGAGCTGCCTCGGCATAGTCGTACATTCCTTCATAACTGTCGGATTTAAGGAGCAGAATATACGGGTTCTTAACCGTGTCGGAAACAATAGTCTGCATAGCATTGGCATCCGCAAGAGCTTCTTCATACTGCTCCTTATAGTTGTATACGCGTGTGCGCAAACCTAACCAGTAATAACGCGTGTCGCTATCTTCAGCATTCTTGATGTACGATGAAATCGTCTTGAGCAAATAGCCATACGCCTCATCCGCTGTACGGATGAACACATCTACATTCGTCTGTTCCATAGAGATGTATTCGGCGTACATATCAATAAACGGCTGATAGTCTTCTGCCTCGCGATATATGAGCGCACGAATCCGCTTGGCTTCGGTCAGACGCGGGTGATATAGTATCAGTTCATCCAAAATGACCGCCGCTTCGGCATTGCGGTCCAAAAGCCACAAGTTACGTGCCCATTCGAGGGAGTATTCGGTGACATCAGGTGCCATATTGTGCGCCTTTTTATAATCCTCTGCCGCTAATTCGTATTCACGCTGCTTATAATGGTAACGTCCACGGGTAGCATAACCTTTAGGATTTTTCTTGTCTTTCTTGATGGCCAATTCATAATCTGCTAACGCTTTGTCATACTCTTGCACTTGCTCGTGAATCAATCCACGCAAGCAATAGAGCGTTGCCAAATCGTAGTCACACTTCTTGTTCCAGAACTTGATTGCTTTGTCCGCATCAGCAAAAGCCTCCGTATATTCCTGCTGAGATGCATACGCAATGCAACGCATAGCATACGCAGCGGCTTCTTTGGGATTGGACTTGAGATGCTCCGTTGTATAATGAATTACC
>JAFPGA010000075.1 GCA_017423085.1 Paludibacteraceae bacterium
CATTGAGGTGATTGACCGATATATCGAGCAGGACCCGACGGATGTACGTTTCTTGAAGTTCCGCATTGAACTGCTGGAATATACCAAAGCGCCGAAGGAGGACATCTATCGCATGTACGACCGCGTGCTGGAGGTGGAACCGTACAACTTGGAGATTCTCAATTCGTATGCCTATATGATCGCTACGCAAGGCGGGGACCTTAAGAAAGCGGAGCGAATGAGTGCTATTACGATTCGGGAAGAACCCAACAGCCCCTATTACCTGGACACCTACGGATGGATACTGCACCTGCAGAACCAGGACGATTTGGCGCTCTTCTATCTCAAACGCGCGCTGTGGAACGCCACGGAAGAAACGGTTCGGGCGGAGATAGAGAAACACATGAGACAGATATCCAAGTGATTGAAGATTGAAGAATGAAGAATAGAAGATATATTGTATTGTTTTTGGCAGCGCTGCTGATGGTAGGTTGCGGTACCAAGAAGAAGATTCACCCCACGCCGACCGAACCGGTTGCGCCGGCTTGGCATACCTGTGTGGTGCAGGGCGCTCATGCGACCGTCAGCAGAGGCAACGACCGGTTGTCTGCCACCGTGAACATGCAGACCGTACGCGACTCAATGATCATCATCAGCGTGATGCCGATGCTCGGCATAGAGATGCTGCGTCTGGAGGCCACCCCGCAACAGATGATTGCCATTGACAAGATACACGGTCAATATGCCGTCACCACCTTCGAGCAACTCAATCGTCAGTTAACGCCGCAGCTGACCTGGCAGATCTTACAGCAGATCAGCACGGCCGAATTGCCAACCGGCCCCAACAGAGCACGCCTGCAATACACGCTCGGCAAAGAGACCATTGATATTATCATCGATTATACCACGCCGCAGACCGATGTGCCGGTTCGAATGACCCAACAACGTTTGGACCGCTACACGAAGGTGGACATCAGTAAGTGGCTGTGAATAGTGAATAGTGAATAATGAATATTTTTAGATACATCGTATTAAGTTTGGCTGTCGCCTTCTCGGTAAGCCTTAGTGCGGAGACGGTGAAGGAGCTGCAGGCCAGGCAGAAGAAACTGCAGGAAGAGATAGAGCAGACCAATAAGATGCTCGGTCAAACCAAGCGTGACGAGACCGCCACGCTCAATAAGTTGCAACTCATTGAACGCAATATTCGTAACCAGAAAGAACTGATTCGAATGCTGGACAGCGAGATTACCGCCCTCGATTACGAGATGACGATGCTCGGTGGCAAACGTGACTCGCTGCAGGTGGTGCTGGAGCAGCATAAAGAGGAGTATGCTCAAATGATTCGTCACAGTCATTACACCCGCATGCAGCAGTCCCCTCTGTTGTTCCTGCTCAGCAGTGACAGTTTTCAACAACTGGCGCGTCGGGCGCGGTACCTGCAGGAGGTCGCGCATTTCCGTCAGGAGCAGGTTCGGCGTATCGAGAGCACGCAGGCGGAGATAGACATACAGAACGAACTGCTGCAAGCCAGCAAACGGGACAAAGAGAAAGCTCTCATTTCGCGTCAGCGGGAACAGGAGAAGCTCAAACGGGACGAACGCAAACAGCAGGCCATGCTCAATCAGCTTAAGACCAAAGAGAAAGACCTGACCAAGAAACTGAAGCAGCAGCAGAAGAAAGTGGCGGAGTTGAACAAGAAGATTGATGACATGATTCGCAAGCAGGCGAATGCGAATGCATCCCTCACCAAAGAGCAGCAACTCATTGCCGGCGGATTCGAAGCCAATAAAGGCCGATTGCCTTGGCCGGTTGAGAAAGGTGTGATCAGCGGACACTTCGGCAGACAGCAGCACCCGATATACGCCCAAGTGACGATTGACAACAAGGGTATCTACCTGCAAACGGTAGCCGGAGCCAAAGCCCGTGCCGTGTACAAAGGAGAGGTGACCAGCTGTTTCATGATTGCCAACACCTACGCCGTCATCATTCAGCACGGTAACTACCGCACCGTCTATTCTAACCTCAGCAAGCTGAACGTCAAACAAGGCGACCAAGTGGATACCAAACAGGTGATTGGTACCATCTTCACAGACCCCGAACAGGACCAAAAAACGGAATTATACTTCCAGATTTACAAAGATAGAAACATTTTAAATCCTGAATTATGGATAGCAAAGTAAAGGTGAAAGGTGAAAGGTTAAAGGTGAAAGGAATCGCAATACTTGCGATTATACTCGTGTGCTTTGCCGGTTGCAAAGAGAACAAATGGGCGGATTGGAAAGTACAGAACGAAGTATGGCTGCAGAACAATGCGCAGCAGGATGGCGTGGTGGTGACCTCCAGCGGATTGCAGTACAAGGTGATTGCTGACCCGGGCAAGGACTTCGGCGAACCTTACCCTAACACGACCAGCACCATTCTGTGCGATTATACCGTTGAACTGATTAACGGATACGTGGTGGAGAGTAACAATAACGTCTCCATTTCGCTCAGTTCCACTATTCCCGGCTTTGCCGAAGGTTGCCACAAAGTGCATGTACACGGGGACGTAGAACTCTACATTCCCGCTTACTTGGGTTACGATTACTCCAAGCACGAGAGCGGTGAGTACAATGCGGCCGAAGGTTACGGTACCGAAGGTACCACCGGTTATATACCACCCTATTCTACCCTCATTTACAAAGTGCATATATGCGGAATCTCCAATTAAGTTGGTTCGCTTGTGTGCTGTGTGCGTTGTTGGGACTGAGCGCTTGTGAAGGCTCGTCGTTCCGGAACAGCGTACCGGCGTACCCCGTGCGCGTGGTGGTGGACACACGCTCCGGGGCGTTTGTGC
>JAFPGA010000076.1 GCA_017423085.1 Paludibacteraceae bacterium
AATGGCTCCACATCAATAGGTGCAAACTGCTTGTTGTGTTGCGCAATATCCAGCGATAATTGTTTGGTAAAGTTCTTGGTGTAGATGGTTGCTTTGACACCATTATTTCGCTTGTCGAGCATGGTTAACACTCTGTCATCTATATAGTTATCAATCAGCACGATGCGCGTTTTAGCCGAACGAATGAGGTCGGACACAAACGAATATGCCCCATAAATCTCTCCATCATAGAAGATGCCTTCTACAGGCGGTAAAGATGTACGTACAAAGAAGTCAATCTTTTCCTCATGGGCAGCCAAAATTGCTCGCTGCTCGTCCATTTGGTGCTCAATATTGGCGAGACGTTGATTGAACGCGTATCCGCGCAAGAGGTAGTCTTTGAGGACGCGATTTGCCCATTGACGAAAACGAGTTGCATTCGTACTGTTTACTCTATAACCAACGGACAAAATCATGTCCAGATTATATGCTTTAGTTGTATAGAGTTGCTTTCCGTCATTCCCCATATATTCCAAAATGGAATACGTGCCCTCTTCTTCTAATTCGCCTGATTTATAGATATTTGCGATGTGTTTTGAAATCGCAGGTTGCTTCACTCCGAATAAATCTGCGATTTGTTGCTGTGTAAGCCACACGGTTTCATCTTTCAAATGGACTTCCAGTTGAATGGTCTCATTTGGCTGGTATAAAACTATCTCGTCTTTCATTATCAATTTGATTTAATAGCCAATTAGTAGTATTCCTTTAAGTGGAAGGTGAAGCCGATTTGATATATATAGCGTTTCCAGAAAACTATATACCCTGTCAAAATCGTAATGTGTGCGATATACATTTCTTACTGATAGCACAAGATACTCAACGTCAAACATCATACAGGCTTCGAACAAATCCTTTAAGAACTGATTATTCTCTGTTGCACGACCAGCTTCTACTTCAATTACAATTCTACCATCAGCACTTAATGCGTCCGCATAGAATGATTTGTCAATCTTGTTATCTTGACCGAAAAGTACGGGCACATCTATCTTCTCATTGACTCCTTTACCAGATTCTACGGTATATTGTAATTGTTCTAAATAGGGGCGCACAATTTGTAACACCTCATTTGATTTCAATTCACTAGTTTCAGATGCAATCTGCTGCTCAACAGCCTTAAAACTATTGATGACATCTTGAATTTCTTGTGTCACACCTCTTGAACGAGGAAAAAATTGATACTTAATCATATATCTCTGCTAATATATCTTTTGCGGGACGATGTAAATCTTTTTCCGTCTCCACAAAATAAGTTATTTGTTCGTCAATCCATTGGGCTTCTTTGGAAACATAATCATCTCCCGCCTTATTCATCAATCGCTTATCCAAATCAATGACACTGATGATATGTTTCATTCCTGTTTTTCTCTCGTCAATAGTGACAAAAGGAAAGGCTTCTCCATTAAAGTGGATTAGTTGTTGTTCATAATCAAAAGTTTCCATTAGGCGGCGGTTTTATAATAGTCGAAGATAGGCTTGATGTCATCCCAATATTGCTGCGAGCAAGGAACACCGACCCATTGTTCGCCAAAATCCAAAGTGCGACCAAGACGAGAATGTTTTACGTCAAAAGCCTTGCCGTTCTTTACCTGAATACCAGCATTTGCTTTACGTTTCAGTTGAGCATTCTCCTCATCTCCGAAGTCAAAAAAGAAAAACATATACCCTAATTGTTAGTTATTTCGTTAAAATACAATGTGCTACAGCACCTCAAGGGAGACCTGTTTTGATGCATGCAAACCTTTGCGGCTGCAAAGGTAGTGAAAAATTTGGATATATGCAAAAAAAATCGCCCCGAAGGACGATTTTTCCTTGTTTTGGCTTTGGCTTTGGCGGTGGCTTTGTCGATGTCTGTGGTCAGACCCTCGACGTACTGCGACCAGAAGACACGGTGCTCGGAGCGTTGCCATACTGCCATCCGGTGCGCCCGTTGACGGTGAGTTGGCGAGTATTGAATAATGAATCGTCCATAATATTGGTTAATTTAATATTTCACTTTGAAATAGTCCAACAAGGCCTTGTAGTGGTCTTGTGCAGTGAGGCAGGTATCACGAAGATAGCCGTTGGTATCACCCCAGTTTTGGATACCTCGATAATAGTACAGACGCAGTTTGTCGGTGATGATAAACGGCACTTGTGCGTTTTGCAGACATTGCCAGAAGAGCAGTAGACGCCCCACACGCCCATTACCGTCTTGGAAGGGATGGATACGCTCAAACCGCACATGGAAGTCCAGTATATCATCGAACGTCACTTGCTTGAGTGCGTTGTAATCGGAAAGCAAGGTTTTCATGGCTCGATGAACCTCTTTGGGGGCAACTGTCTCCTGTTCTCCCACCTCATTGGCAAGACGTTTGTAATCACCCACAGCAAACCACGGTTTGCGGCTGTCGGAGGTGTTGGTCTTTAGCATGGCGTGCAGGGCTTTGATATGCGCCTCGGTTATCTTATCCGTCGCGTGGTCAATGACATAATCGATACAGCGGAAGTGGTTCACCGTCTCCATGATATCATCGACGGAGGTGTTCTCTGTCGTGATGCCGAGGGTGTTGGTCTCGAAGATGTACCGCGTCTGTTCTTTGGTTAGTTTGCTGCCTTCGATATGGTTGGAGTTGTAGGTCAGATCAATCTGCGTACGATGGTAGATGCCGCCCTTTAACTTGGACTCTTTCTCCTCGCGCAAACGAGTGAGGAGCGGAGAGAGTTTTTTCTTTCCTTTCTTAGGCAGGTCTGCATCTGCGGGGATGTTCCATGTTTTACCTGTCAGAAAGGCACCATCAATCTTCCCCGCCGCACAATAATTTCGTGCGGTACGTTCGCTAATGCCGTACTTCTCGGCAAACTGAATGACAGATATATATTCCATAAACCCATTTACCATTTTGTTATTTACCATTTACGATTTCTAAATCCACTGCAAAGATACTATTTTTTGCCGACACCGGCAAGTTTTTGGACAAGAAAATGCGAATTATCTGCATTTTTTGCCGATATATGTCAGATTTTGTCAATTAAGAGTAAAGAAAAGCGCCATTTTTACAATGACGCTTTTCTCTAAAAACCAGACTTCTTAGCCACAAGGGAAAGATTATTTCACTTCTTGGCCTTGGATGGTGTATATCTTATCGCCGCGAAGGATGAAAATCTGACCGTCACGGATGATCTTGGCGGCGTTGGCTTTGGCGTTGGCATTGTCGATGTCTGTGGTCAGACCTTCGACGTACTGCGACCAGAACACACGGTGCTCGGAGCCGTAGGTGGCGCCGGAGAAGCCCTCCGTATCCACGATACCGTTCATCACGAGTTCGAGGACATAATAGCCGTTGCGGTCAGAGACGCTGCTGAGGTCGATATGGAAGATCGATTCGGACAGTGCCTGAACCGTCACTTCGGACAGATCGACCGCTACACCGTCCCGCGTGAGGCGCAAGTCCTCGTTGGTGAAGCTGAGTACCGCTACCGGTTTGTTGAAGGTCACATCGAGCGCCGTCACGAGGGTATCGCTCGTTGAACTCGGCACACCGTCGATATGGTCAATGAGCAGCCGCTCGCCCGGCAGGTCTTCGAAATAGAGATCATAACTCTCATCCGCCGAAGCCACCGAGTCTAAGAAATGGATCTTGTTCTCGTATAGCGGTTTCTTGCCGTCGCGGAGCGTGACATGGGTCTGCCAGAAATTGCGCAGACTCAATTCCTTGCCGTCGCTCACACGTACGACGCGCGCCAGCTGCTGGTTACCGTTCGTCATGTCCTGTACGTTGCCATACTGCCATCCGGTGCGCCCGTTGACGGTGAGTTGGTAATGGTTGATCTCCACGAACGCCATCTCAGCGGTGCTGGCAGACCGCACATCTGCGATCGAACCGTCTGCGCCGTAGAGTGCATCCGGCAGGTCGCGTGCGTCCTCGATGTCGTTGCAGAGCCAAGCGATACCGCTCGGTATCTCTACACTGCGCACCAGTTCATGGATGGTCACGGTGTCGAGCAGCGACATATCGGGGTTACCATAACTGGTCAAGTGGGTTGCCGTGATGTCGTAGTTGGTGAAATGACCTAACAACGAGCTGGTCAAGTACCACTGTACGTAGTCCGTGGTGTGGGCTGCGATGTCGCCTAAGTTATTGGCGATGCTGCCGTCCAGACCGAAGGATACCGACTGTCCGTTATGAAGCGAGCGAGTGAGTTGGAAGTTGATGAGCAGTCCTTTCTCGTTGTCCACTATCTGCGGTTGCTCGGTCTTGATACGCATGTTCTTCGCATCGCCGTTGCCGATGTTATTGATCAGGAGCGCGAACTCGGCTTCTTCCATCGGCTCGGTCTCGTCTTCGGTCAAGGCGTCGTCGCCCAATATGTCACGCTGCATGAAATAGGTCAACTGCAGGTTCGGTGACGGGCTGACGGTCAGTACTTGCGGCATCAGTGTCTGAGTCACCGTGAGTCCCGTGTTCGGGTCTTTGTAACTCAGTTCACCACAGAAAGCATAGTTGACATCCGCTGTGGGAGCCGCGTACTTGGTCGGGATGAAGAGCACGGTAGCGACACCGGTGCTGTTACCTGCCAGCGTCCATCCGTCCTCCAGATTCATGTTTCCGGTGAAGCCGTCCAGCGACTCCAGGTTGATCTGGAACTCATGCATGGTGGCTACGGCTCCGGTCTGCTGGTTGACTACCTTGAGCGTGAGTACCACCGAATCCATCGAAGCGGACTCATGTCCGTTGGTCACGGTGAGTGTGCCGCGGAACGCCTGACGGGCGAAGACGGCTTTCTGACTGAACTGCAGCGAGACAGAAGCACAGATACCGTCTCCCGGGTCTTGTTGGAAGTCCTCTACCAGGTTGTTCACTTCCGCTGAGAGCATGGATGACAAGTCCACGTAACCCAACTCATTGGCGGCATTGACTTGCTCCGCATAGACCTGCGCGCAGCGGGTGACTCTATTCCAATCGATATAGTTACCGTCCGTCGTGTCGCCAAGCAACGTATGTTGGATACGGCTGATGAAACGTGCATAAGCGCCTACCGAGACGGTATCGGGTTTGTAGTTCCAGATGTCGTTGTTAGAGCCGTCCCAGGTCTTGATATAGTTACCCAAGGCTTCGCCTTCCGATGGCTCCATGTACCAGAACGCCGTATCGCCGTATATCTCCAGTTCGATGGCGTACATCGCCGCTACCGCTACCCAGGCATGGTCGGAACGGTTAGCATAAGCGCGTATGTTCGACGGATACGCCGAGAGGTTCTTTCCTGTAAGGAGCGACGTAGCGCGTCTGGGACCGGGTGCGCGATGTGCACGGGGAGCACCGAAGAGGTCGCCAAGATCCGAGAACAGATCCGGACCGCTTCCTCCGTCACCGCCGGGCGAACCACCGCCACCGGTAGAACCGCCGTCAAAGGTGGTGCCGCTACAGAAGTTGAGCATCGACGAACCGCATTGCCAAACCGTCTTGGTCATGGTCACCACGATATCCACCGGAGCGAACAGGCTACCCAGGCAGTTCAGCAAGCCGGACGAATAGATACCGTCGGAAGACATGTTACGTCCGTAGTTATAGGCGTTGATTGCAGCGGATATATTATCACCCCATGGGGTCACGTTGGGCACGATGAAGGTGATGATCGTCTCGTAGCAATCCTTGAAATCACCCTTGAAGCGGGAGATACAGGTATCACAGTTATCGGTGAACATAGGCTGTCCGCCGAACTCGTTGAAAGTGATGGTGGATACCTCATCCGAACCGGTCTTACCTCCGTTCGGTCCGTCGTTTCCAGGCATGCCGGGGAAGACGGGCACATTACCGCAGTTATGCTTGAGCGTGCCACCACCGCAGAAACGTACCTTTTTCTCTTCGGGTCCGCATTTGACTTTGTAGGAGACGCAGTGATAGGTGATGCAGTCTTTGGTGTATTCATCCTCTTCGCCGGTGCCACCACCGCCGCCGCTACCGCCACCGGAACCGCCGCTACCGCCACCGGAGCCGCCGCTACCGCCACCGGAGCCGCCGCTACCGCCACCGGAGCCGCCGCTACCGCCACCAGAGCCGCCACTACCGCCACCAGAGCCGCCGCTACCGCCACCGGAGCCACCACCGGAGCCACCGTCTCCACCACCGGAGCCACCACCGGAAGCACCGCCTCCGCCACCGTCTCCACCGCCGGAAGCACCGCCTCCGCCGCCGCAGCCATCACACCAGGTGGTTATGATACAATCCGTGCAACCGGGAGTTCCATCGTCTCCGGTAGAACTACCGCCACCGCCACCGCCGGAGGAAGAGCCACCTCCTCCTCCGCCTCCGCCGCCTCCGCCGCCGGAGGACTCTTTGGGACACTCTTCGCCGTATTTGGTGACGCGGATAGGAATGATGACGCTGTCTTGCGCTGCCAGCGAGAACGGGTAGTTATATGCCAAGGGTTCGAACAACAGTTCTTCGTCATCAATCGGAATGCTGTAGGTTACCTCATCGGCACGGATCAGACCTTTGTTGTAAATCTTGGCGTAGATGATGAGCTGCTCGCATTCGCGCATCGAATCGACAGGAATGGTGTCCTGACTCATCTCCATGATGACTACCGGCAGCGGTACATTGGTTTCGTAGGTCACGGTAGAAACGATCTCGTACTCATCGTCCACCTCGGTCTCCTCTACCCGCCAATCGACGGTGACAGCAGATATATTGAGGTTGAACACCTTGAGGTTATCGCGGTCGGGGCTGACGAGGACGGTGATGGTCTTGGAGTCGTGCTTGTCCGCCGTTGCCGTCACTTCGTAGTAGCCGGCGTTCAGTTCAACGGTGTAATGACCGTTCTCATCAGTCGTACCTTGTGCCAGGACGACACCTGTAGCCGGATGGGTGACCACAACCGAAGCGCCCTGTACATGCGGTGCCTCGTCGGTGTAATAGGTATATTGGTCGCACACATCAACGGTGAGTGTACCGGTTGAACCGGACACCATCTCGATGCGGTACGGTACGGCTACGCCGTTGCCGTTGGTGCAGTTGATACCCAACTGTCCTTCAATCGGCATATTGAGTTGGAAACTCTCATTGGGCACGATACGCAGCGTGGCTTCGGTCGATTGACTGGACTTGAGCGAAGCCATCGTACTCGGGGTGACAGTCGTGATATAGGGCGGTAAGGCGAACGATATCTCGCCTGTCTCGCCGGCTCCTTCGTTCAGTATCTCGATGGTCACATCGCGTGTCGTACCTTCGGTGATAGAGGTGTTGAGTCCGTCGCCTTTGACATGGACGGACAGTTGCGCACGCGCTATACGGGCGTAGTAATAGAGGTGTTCCGTTACTTCCACGCCTTCGTCGGACGTGAGGATGATCGGCAGCGGAATCCAGTCGTCACCGGTGGACGCTTCGCTCACGTTCATGCTGAACGGGATATATTTCGATTCGTTGCCTTCCAGATCGGTCGGTTCGAAGGAGACGGTAACGATGCTACTCAGTTCGCTTGCCGGATCGACGTGCGCGGTGACGTTATGCAGCGCCGACGAAGCGGTGTTGGTCACGAGCAGTGCATCCGTGTAGACCACATCCACGATCGGGTAGCAGTTCATGTGTGCGGCAGCACGCAGACCATAGACCTCTACGCCGAGGATCTCTGTGTCGTCACCCGAACCGGGTTTGCAGACACCCAGCGCGAAGTGACCGCTCAGACCGTACTGCGGTTGGTAGTCCAGCGCAAAACTGCCGTCTGCGTTCGTCTCCACGGATTGCGTATAACGCCGGTCGTAGTTGAGTGCATAGAACTCGATCGTCCGGTTGGCGATGTCCGTTCCGGTCAGTTGACCGGTGACATGCATGGTCTGCATCGGTGTATAGACCGCTTTGTCCGTTTGCAGCGTAGCACCGAAGGGCGGCAGCGCTGTCAGGCTCAACGTCTCGGAGGTGTTGTTGGTATAGAGCAACTCCTCCACGCGGCGGGTCTCGTTCACGACGGCGTATAGTTCGTACGTACCGGGTTTAACCGGCAGTTTAATGGCGCGCGAGAGGGTGTCTTGCTGTTTGGGCGCGATGTCCCGCATCGTCTGCAGCACCCATGTGCGTTCGTCGCCTTGGATATAGACCTTCACCATCGTTCCGGCGGGCAGCGCAGCCACACCGCGGTTACAAACGACGATGGACAGTTGCATCTCCTGCTCGCCGGCAACAGCCTCAGCCGTGTCGGTGAAGATGGTACATATCTGTGCATCCGGCAGCGTCTGGTCAGTGAGCAGCAGCCAGGTCGAACCCATGCTGTAGCCCTCCGTCTGCGCCAGGAACGCGATGGTGCGTCCGTCACCGGAGATGTCATTCGCTTGTGCCCGAACGGTCACGGAAGCACTCTTCTCTCCGTCAGGAATGGTGACGGTATGGTCGAAGGTCAGCCCCGTCTCGTTATCGGCAGAGAGGTTCACCGTCAGGGCACCTTCGGGTGCGGTGTTACGCGTCACGGTCAGCACCACTCCTTCCGCATCTCCCTCGAGCAACATCGTTGAGTGCGCGCTCAGGCGCAGGGCGGGACCGTCGTCATCGATGATCTGAATGACCTGCGTGCGCCGACCGGCAGCCGTGGTGTCTGCGCACCAACAGCCCGGCATGTACAGCGACGCGGTGAGGGTCACCGTTAGGGTCGTATCCACATCCTGGTTATCCACCACGCCCAAGGTGAAGCGTGCCGACTGCGTGTTCTTGGGCAGCCGCACCTCGGTGGTCGAGTAGATCAGGCGATCGTTGCTGTCGTCCGAGAGCCAGACGATCAGTTCGCGGTCGAAGAGCGACTCACGGGTCAGATAACCCGAGATAGCCTGTGTGCCGGACGACTCGGTGACGGTCAGCGGGCTGAGTTCGAACGTGAACGCAGGATGGTCGTCATCCAACAGACGAAGCGGCAGACGTCCCGCTTGGAAATGAGCCGAGAGCACTTGGAAGGTTGCATCTATGTCCGGATCCACATCCGTGTTCTGTTTCGCTGTCACGTTGAACGACACCGCGGTATAGCCGGCAGACAAGACGGTCGTCTGCGGATACTCGAAACGATCCGATGCCGAACAGAGGATGGATAAGGTGACATCCGTCTCCGGCGCACGGTCCGCCGTTATGGTAACAAGGAACGCATCCCCTTCGGTGACCTGCGTGTAGTCGCAAGTCAGGTGCAGACTCGGCAGCACATCGTCGTCAACAACAAGGGTGCGGTTCAGTTCGCCGTACTTGTCCGAAGATATATAGAGTGTCGTGATGGAGTCGTTATCGGTAGCTCCGTTGGGTGTCACGCTCATCGGGAAATACGCGCCGGAGGAGTACTGCGGTATGACGACCGTCTCAGGCACCGCCAGACGGCTGTCATAGACAGCGAGGGTGAAGGTCTCATCGGCTGCATAACTGCCGCTGCGGGAGAGGTAATAGTATTCTGTTCCACCCCGCTCTTCCTCGATACGGGTCGGTCCGTCAAGGTACATCTTCAGTCCCAGGTTCACAGAAGCCTCACTGACAGCGACGTTGTTCGCCAGATGTTCGCGTGTCTCGCCCGAGTCGTAGTCGGCATCCAGGGACACCCGTACGCGCGCGCTGCCGTCCATGCCCAACCAATCCGGCAACTGGCACACCACGGCCTGTGCTTCGGTCGCCGAGGGTGCGAAGACACCGTTCTGCAGATCCTTGCGCAACACACCGATGAGCACCTCTTCGCCGGCATCGTTCACCAGGGAGACGTACGCATTCCATCCGGCACGCAGGTTATCACCGCCTACGTTCTCCGTGATCCAATTGACGATCATCTGTTCGCCCGGCATGTAGTCCGAACGATTGACCTGCACGTCGTGGATATACAGATCCGGTGTGAGGCGGATATACATCTTACCGTCCTTCCAACCGGAGCATATGTTACTGCCGTCGCGTGCCGAGAGCACGATGTCCGATAAGCGGATGTCGTACGCTTCGCCTTCCACGAAACCGTCATATGCCCACAGGTCGATGGTCATCATCTGTCCGCTGCGCCCGATGAAGGCATCGTTGGACGGCGAGAAGACCATGATCATGTAGGTTGAGTCATTGTACTGTCTAAACGACGCGCGGTGGTTGGTGGCGCGCTCCGACAAGAGCACTTCGCTACTCAGCATCGCACCTGACGGCACGGTGAGGGTGAACTGCATCGCTACGACCGACTGCGTGTTGTTCATCAGAATCGGTAACTGCACGTTGCTGTACGGCTGGATACTGATATCCGACACTGTTAAGCTGTTCTGCGCGAACGCGCTGACGGAGAGTAACAATCCCGCTACTACTCCCAAACCATATCTAAGTATCGATTTCATAAAGCTATTTAATTTAATGTACGATGTACGATTTACGATGTACGATTTATTTGGTCATTTGGTCATTAACCCTTTTCCCTTGTACATCGTACATTGTCCCTTTGTACATGATATAGAGTTGGCCGTTGCGGAGAATTTTATGGGTTACGGGTAACGGGTTACCGGTTACGGGGTCCACTCCCGTTGCCACCGCCGGACTGTTGAGTTGTGCGCTGATGCGTTTGGCGGCATGGTCAGCCAGTGCGGCGGCACGAACGCTCGCTTCGCCGGTACACTGTGCGAGCACGATATCCGTCTCAGCCGGCATCGTGGCACCCGACAGCGAATAGATAACCACGTTTGCCCCTTCGCCATTTGTCCTTTCACCCTTCATCCATTCGCCGGACAGATTCCACGTCACGGCACTTTCGGTCGCAATCGCCAGTTGCATGGATGCCACCGGTTTGGTGCTGTACAGGTGCAATTCACCGTTGAGCCAATAGAGCGTTGCCTCGGCGGTCTCGGTAGCCGCAGCACGGCGCGGTGCTTCGAAGACTACCGGCACTTCGTTCGTCAGCAGTGAATCGACCATGCGTACCACATCCTGCACGTTCAGCATCGAGTCGCGGTACAGGTCGGACGCGGTGAAGTTGATGACGGCGCTGTAGCTCATCCAGCCCGTGATATAATTGAGCATCATCTGCAGATCGGCTACATCCACCGCACCGCTGAAGTCGGCATCACACGGTTTGAACAGCACCTTCGCCCGACACGTCGCATCGTAGCTTTGCAGATACAGTGTGTCGCCGCTGTGGTACCGGTACGCCGGATCTTCCTGCCACGTCGCCAGGCTGAACTCCGAGCCGTAGTACTCCGGATCCATGCCGGTATAGAGGTACATGTACCATGCGTCATAGTCCTCTATGTCGGGTCTGAATGTGATGGAGTTACCTGCCACGTACGCTTGCTCGGAGTGGTTGTAGAGCAGGATGGACGGTAAGGTCGCCATCAAGCCCTCTCGGCTGAGCGGTGCACGGAAATCCATCGTATAGACACTGTCCAACTGCTGGTCGCTCAGCCACAAGGTCGTCACGTTCGGCGAGATCATCGGATTGACCTCCGCTATCCGGTTGCTCGAGACATCCAAGTACTCCAGGTTCGGGAACCGCTGTGCCAAGGCACCGATGTTACCGGTGAAGTGATTCGAACTCAGATTCAGTTCTGTCAGACTCTGTGCACAGGGGATATCCGTCAAGGTCGCAACGTCCTCAATATTGCCTGTCAACGCTTTACCTGCCACCCGCAATATCTGCAGATACGGGAAACGGAATGCCGCTTGCGGAATACTGTCCAGATGCAGGTCGTAATTCCACAGGCTCAGCTCCGTCACATGACCGTCACTCATCGTCACGCCGTCCCATCTGTTGACTCCGGCGATACCGTTATCCATCGGCCAGTACTCATCTGCCCATTCCTCGTTTCCTTGGTTGACCAGCGCCGTCCGCAGCTCTTGCAGCAGCGTTAATTCCGGATTATTTGCATCCAATATCTGGAACGACAACGTACACCTTCCTATTGAATAGGGATACACACCGACGATGTCAAAATAAGCGGTGCCGACTTCGGTATTGTTGCGGTAATTGACAATTTGATACTGCGTCGGATAGAGCCAAGCGCAAGACACATTCTCCTGCGTCTGCGCCTCGCCGGTATAGATTTTGTTCTCTGTGCCGTAGAATTGATACTCCTGAATGCCAACGAAATCAAACGACTCGATCCAGATCGTCTCGTTCTCTTCGTCAATGATGCGGAACTCGATGGAATGCCAACTCTCTGTGCTTTCGAAGGTCGCCGAGAACTGCGATTCGATCGCATCCCCCGGCTCCAGCACGCCCGTCAAGTCCATCCAGTCTTCACTGTAATCAATCCTACACTCGATGCTTCCGCTGCGGTTGTAGGGATGGAAGTACGTGCCGGACATGGTGAACATGTGCATTTCCGTTAAGTCGTTCCAGTCCTCCGGATAGACGCACGTCAAGTCGAAGGTGCGCTCAATCACAATTTCGTCCTGTGCCCACGCCCCGAACCATAGGAGCGATGCGGCAAATACGAGGATTAGTTTTCTCATATCGTATCGTGTTTTTTGTTATCAACAATTTTGCAGACAAAATTACTGATTTTTTTTGATACTTCACTCGCAAATCGTACAAATCTATTCTCAAATCGTACAAAACTGCCGATTTTCGTCCCAAATAGGCGGTTTTGGTCACAAAAAAAACGCCCCGAAGGACGTTTTTTGTATTCACGGCTGATAACTTACAGGAGTGATTGGGGGTCGAGGTTGTTGCGCTCGATGTCTTTGAAGTAGTTGAAGGTACCGACTTTAAGTTCCTCGCAAGCAGCTTCGTCGCAGACGATGATACCGTGCTGGTGCATCTGGAGCATGGAGACGGTCCACATATGGCTAATCGGCTCCTCGATAGCGTGCTGCAGGGCGCGGGCTTTGTTATGACCATTGACCATAATGAGCACCTCTTTGGCGTCCATGACGGTGCCGACACCTACGGTGAGGGCGGTCTTGGGCACTTTGTTGACATCGTTGTCGAAGAAACGGCTGTTGGCGATGATGGTGTCGGTGGTCAGCTCTTTCTTACGGGTGCGGCTGGTGAGGGATGAACCCGGCTCGTTGAACGCGATATGTCCGTCGGGACCGATGCCGCCGAGGAAGAGGTGGATACCGCCGATGTTGCGGATCTTCTCCTCGTAACGTGCGCACTCGGCTGCGAGGTCGGAGGCGTTACCGTTGAGGATATTGACGTTCTCCTTGCGGATGTCAATATGGGAGAAGAAATTATTCCACATGAAACTGTGGTAACTCTCGGGGTGGTCTTCGGGCAGGTTGACATACTCGTCCATGTTGAAGGTCACGACGTTACGGAACGACACTTTGCCGGCTTTGTTAAGCGCGATGAGTGCGCGATACATACCCAGCGGCGAGCTGCCGGTCGGAAGACCCAACACAAAGGGTTTGCTCTCTTTGGGGTCAAACTCATTGATTCGTTTTGCTACATAGTTCGCAGCCCACTGGCTCAGCAGGTCATACGAAGGTTCGATGATTACTCTCATAGTATTTCAAATTTCTTATCTCGCTTCGCTCGAACGATTATTCGCGAGCGAATTTTCAAATTTATGATTTATGATTTCTTATGGTTTATCGGGGAAGGTGAATTTTTTCTTGTTGGTGTTGGATTGTGCCACCTTGGCTTTCACTTCGTCCAGACTCATGCGGGAACCGATCAAGTTACCGTTGCGGTCAAACAGCACCAGATGGGGGATATACTCCACGTTATACTTGCCGGAGCACCAGTTATTGCCTTCGAACACCTGCGGCCAGGGCATCCGGTCTTCCTCCAGCGCTTTGCGCCACTTGGTCTCGTCTTGGTCCACCGAGCAGCTGAGTATCTCCAGTCGTCCTGCGGGAAGCGAAGCGTATAGTTCCTTCAGTTCCCGGATAGCACGACGGCAGGGACCGCACCAGGACGCCCAGAAATCCACGAGCACATAGTCCGTCTTGCCCACCAGTTCGTGCAAGTACAGCACGTTTCCTTCGGGAGTCGTTGCCTTGAAATCATACTTGTCATCCAATATGGACGTCGTCTCCCGCTGCGCTTGCATACTGCCGACAGCTGTCAGCAGAAAAGCGATTAGTAAGAACAGATATTTTCTCATTTTTTCTTATTTTTTCGTTTAACATTTCTTCAAAACAACTGCACTGCGGGCAGGGAGATACATCTTGAGCCAACCCTTGCCGTCCTTGTCGTAGAGCGGGTCGTAGTTGGTGAAGTGCTCCACGCTGTCATCCGCGAGACCGAATCCGGCGAACTCTTTGGCATCGGTGTTGAGCACCACTTGGTACTTGCCGGAGGGCACGAGGATACCGTAGTCGTCGAAGGACTTCTGTCCGTTCCAGTTGAAGATGAACAGCAGGTCGCCACGCGAATAAGCCACCACCTGGTCGCCCTCGTTGTCAGCCCACTTATATACCCACGGCAGGTGTTTGCCGACGTTGTACTTCTTCTCCTCTGCGGTCGGGTTGAGGGTGATCAGGTGCTTCTTGAGCAGATGGATCATCGCCTCGTCGAAGCGGTTGAGGTCCGAGAAGAAATAGTTGGGGTTGTCCACGAGGTCCCACTGACGACGGG
>JAFPGA010000077.1 GCA_017423085.1 Paludibacteraceae bacterium
AAGAAGACCGGTCTGAAGGCGGACTTCTATGTAGCAGAGATCGGTGACGGAGTGGCACGCTTGGCGTAATTAAAAATTAAAAATTAAAAATTATTGTCTGTGAGACCTATTCAATTTTATACAATAAAAAGCAGTGGTGGACTGAAAGCGGAGATCAGTAACTTGGGAGCAAAGATTACCAAGTTACTGGTTTCTAACCGCAAAGGCGAGGTGAAGGATGTCGTGCTCGGATTCAAGACGGCAGAAGAATGGCGCACCCAAGAGACGTATTTCAACGCTATCTGCGGGCGGGTAGCGAACCGCATCGGCGGTGGAGTATTCAGCCTTCAGCCATCAGCCGTCAGCTCTCAGCCTATTGAATACCATTTACCCATTAACAACGGTCCGAACAGTCTGCACGGCGGTTTGGAAGGATTCAATGCCAAGATCTGGGATGTGACCGCGCAGAGTGCGTATGAGATAACGCTACACTACCGTTCCAAAGACGGAGAGGAAGGATACCCCGGTAACTTGGATGTATGGGTGACCTATACAGCGACGAAAGACAATGTGCTGCGTATTCATTACGAAGCCAAGACCGATGCGCCTACTATCGCTGCGTTCACCAACCATGCATATTTCAACTTGGCAGGTGAAGCCGGTGGACGGGTGGATGACCATGTGCTGCAAGTCTTCGCCGAGCAATATACGCCGTTTGACGAGTTCGCTTGTCCGACCGGCGAGATCAAACCGGTAGAGGGCTGTCCGATGGATTTCCGACAGCCGGTTCGTATCGGTGACCGTATCCATGACGCGTTCTTCGCACCGGGCAGAGGAATAGACAATAACTGGTGTCTGTGTGAGGCAGATGCACCGAAAGCATTGCGTCATGCCGCCACGCTGCAAGCAGACGGACGTACGATGGAATGTTGGACTACAATGAAAGGTCTGCAAGTCTATACAGGCAATTATATAGAGCAGCACATAGGTAAGAGCGGAACGATGTACGACGAGCAACACGCCGTGTGTCTGGAAGCACAGAACTGGCCGGACGGTGTTCACCATGACGATTTCCCGAATATTGTGCTGCAGCCTAATGAGAAATTAGACGAGATAACAGAATACAGGTTCTTGTAAAAATTAAAAATTAAAAATTAAGAATGAAAAGTATTCCATTCTATAGCGCGCTCGTATTAAGCGTGCTGTTTTGCGCTTGTTCAACGAAAGAGCCGGTACGTACAGACACCTTGCTGCAACATTGGCAGTTCACCCAAGACACGACAGCCAACCCGACATGGGAAGAAGTCACTGTGCCGCACGACTGGGCGATCAGCGGTCCTTTTGACCGTGCAAACGATTTGCAGGAAGTGATTGTGGTGCAGAACGGAGAGAGTGAGCCGACTTGGAAAACCGGCCGTAGTGGTGGACTTCCCTGGATGGGTAAAGGACATTACCACACGCGTGTAGCGGTGAAGAAGGATCGATTCTACACGCTGGTGTTTGACGGTGCGATGTCACATGCGGATGTGTATGTGAACGGAGAAGAGGTCGTTTATTGGCCCTACGGTTACAACACGTTTGACTGCTATATACTGCCGGAACTAATCACCGGTGACAGCGTGGATATCGATGTGTATCTGGAGAACAAACCACAGCAGAGCCGTTGGTATCCGGGTGCAGGTCTGTACCGCAATGTACATCTGGTGGAGACGAACCCGATTCATATCCCGACATTCGGCGTACTGATTCGAACCCCGAAGATCAGCAAAGAGTTTGCACAAATCACCATTGAGGTAGAACTGCAGGACGGTGTTGAAGAATTAAAAATTAAAAATGAAGAATTAAAAATTAAGACCGATATCTTGTTTAACGGCAAGGTAGTAGCAAGTGCGGAAGGACAACAAGCGGTAGCAGAGGTGACTAATCCGAAGTTATGGAGTCCGGAGACTCCGTATCTATACACCGCGCGGACGAGAGTGTATAAGCAGTCAGAAGTCAGCCATCAGCCTTCAGAACTCATTGACGAGAAAGAGACGGTGTTTGGTATTCGGAGTTTGAGTTATACGGCGGAGCACGGTTTTCAGTTAAACGGCGAGACGAGGAAATTCAAGGGCGTGTGTCTGCATCATGATTTGGGTCCGTTAGGCGCAGCGGTACATAAGGATGCGCTGCGTCACCAGTTGACGATGCTCAAGCAGATGGGTTGTGACGCTATCCGTACGAGTCATAACATGCCGGATCCGCAGTTAGTGGAGTTGTGCAACGAGATGGGAATGATGATGATGATTGAGCCGTTTGATGTATGGAACTGGGGCAAGACGGAGAATGACTATAACAAGGAGTTCAATGAGTGGTGGAAAGCGGATATCACGAACATGGTGAAACACTACCGCAATGACCCGTGTGTGATGCTGTGGAGCAGCGGAAACGAGGTGTGGAACCAAGTGCTGCCGGACGGAATAGAGATTGTGACAATGCTGCAAGATCTCTTCCACCAGTTAGATCCCACCCGACCTGTGACGAACGGAATGGACCAAGCGATGCATGTTATTCATAACGGATTCGGTGCTGCAGTGGAACTGCCGGGCTTCAATTATCGCACGAGTCGCTATATAGAGGGTTATGAGAACCTGCCGCAGAAGATGATTCTGGGTTCGGAGACTGCTTCTACGGTGTCGAGCCGCGGTGTGTATAAGATTCCTGCGATGTTGAAAGATTTTGCGATGTATGATGATTTTCAGAGCAGCGGTTATGATGTGGAATACTGCCCCTGGGCAGGACTTCCGGAGCAGGATTTTCAGTTACAGGATGATTACAACTGGACCTTGGGTCAGTTTGTCTGGACGGGATTTGATTATTTAGGCGAGCCGTCACCGTACGACACGGACGCATGGCCAAGTCACAGCAGCTATTTCGGTATTATCGATTTGGCTTCTATCCCCAAAGACCGGTATTGGTTGTACCGCAGTCAATGGAATGAGAGTTCCCCCACCCTGCATGTGCTACCGCACTGGAACTGGCAGGACGGCGATACGGTGCCGGTGTTCTGCTACACGAGTTATGAGAGCGCAGAGCTTTTTGTCAACGGAAAGAGTTACGGCAAGTTGCGTCATGCTACGGCTGAAGAGACAGAGTTATTGGCAAAAGGCGAAGTGATTGAAGGTGTAAGCCGAATGCCGGAAGTGGGAGAATTTGAAGTGCCTGTATGGGGTTCTGCGCCCAGACCGGAGTTGCTGCCGCGTTACAGATTGATGTGGTTTGACGTACCGTTTGAAGCAGGTCAGATAGAAGTGGTGGCTTATGATGCTAACGGAAAAGAGGCGGCACGAGAAATAATTAAGACAGCCGGAGCGCCGGATCATTTGGATGTAGTATGGGCGAATAAGGATGAGAATCCGGAAGAGTTATGCTACATGACAGTGCGCGTGGTAGATAAAGCCGGTAATCTTTGTCCGGATGCAAATAATCTGATTGTGTATGAAGGAGAAGGTTTTGTAGCTACGGCAAACGGCGATGCAGCTTGCTTGGATTCGTTCGTTGAACCGCAGATGCATGCTTTCCATGGGCAATGCACGTTTATCATTCGGAAAGGAGCGAAAGGAAGTTTCCGGATGAAGGAGTGAAGGGAAAAAGGTACACATGGCGGATAAGACAAAGAATAGCCCGAGCAGATGCCCGGGCTATTTGTTTGTTCAGCCATAGATGGCTGATGCATAGACGCTATGATTAGCGAACTTGTGCACCGTGTACGTTGTACATCTTGTTGTCACGGATGATGTAGAGAACACCGTCAACAACAACCTTCTGAGCTTCCTCGGTGAGAACTACGTTCTCGATACCCTCAGTCCAGTTAGCTTTCCAAACGTACTCAGCACCGCTGAGATCAAGCTCGATCCACTTGCAAGGAGTGCCATGATAAGAGTCGTCACTCCACTGATCCTGGAATTTAAAGTTCGGCAGACCCTCACCGCTAGCAGCAGCAACGATCTCGTTTTCCCACGTACCAGCCTCACGGAACTTGAACTGGTCAACACCAATAACATTCAGTTCTGCAAACCAGTAGCCGGTATTAAGGAGCTCCATAGCGACACCGGTATTCCATGCATCTTCACCGAAGGTACCGATGATCTCAACACCTGCTGCCGGAGCACCTTCCGGAACTTTCACTGTTACGATGGTATAATAAAGGGTCGAATCAACCTCTTCTTGCTCCTCGCAACCAGCATAACGGAACATATCGTCATCGCTGAAGTCGAAGGTCAAGATTCTGTTTTGAGCATCATACTGATAGTACTCGGTACCATTGGTCAGAGAGAAGTTACCGCTTGCAGGAACGAAGTGCCAAGTATCGCCCAGAGCGTCATATGTCTCAAACTGATGATCCCAGCTACCGTTAGCGTCATTGTTGAACTTGAACTCAAACGAAGCAGTTACAGGCTCGGAAACATACTCAAAGTACGAACCTTTGAACTCCATGGAGAGAGCGCCAGCCCACTGGTTGAACGTACCCATGATCGTCGGCTCCAA
>JAFPGA010000078.1 GCA_017423085.1 Paludibacteraceae bacterium
AAACAATAAAAAAATTTGTGTATTCCAGAAATTCTTTGTACTTTTGCACTCGAAATAGATCATATGAAGAAATTCGCGCAAATACTGACTAAGATAATTGACTTTTTTCACCGTCCGTTTGACAAATGGATATCGGAGCAGTTGTTTCGCTACGCAGCGTGCGGCGGCGGAAACCTGGTGCTTGACTGGTTGCTGTATTTCCTGATTTATAACTTTGTTATAGGACACGAGAATGTCAGTATCCAGTTTTCAGTATTCAGTATTCCGTTTGAGCAAGTGATTACGCCGCATATAGCGACGCTGTGCATTGTTTTTCCGATAACCCTGTTGACAGGTTTCTGGTTGCAGAAATATGTGACGTTCACGCAGTCCAACCTTCACGGAGCCCGTCAGTTGCTGCGCTATATCTTGGTGGTAGTTATCAATTTGGCGGTGAACTACTACGGTCTGAAGCTGTGCGTGGAGATATGGGGGTGGTATCCGACACCGAGCAAAATGCTCATCACGATTGTTACCGTTATCATTAGTTATTTCTGTCAGAAATACTATACGTTTCGAAAAAATTGAATAATATGTCACTTCGGCACGCATAGACGATATTTTTTTGTGAAAAATCCTTGCATATTTGAATAATTTGTAGTAAATTTGCAGCGAATTTTAAAATTGCATCCATAGGCATACTAACCAACCATTAAAAATATAACAGCCATGTTACACACACTATGTTCACAACTCCACACGGAGGTATCCGGAATGCCGTTCAAGGTTTCGGATTCGTTTATCAATGAGAATCAGGTAGTTGCCGTTCTGTCCGGTGGTACAGAGGCGCAGTTTGTGGAATTAGTAAAGGAGAAGAAGATAGACCTGAAGCGGCCTGTTTATCTGCTGGTGAGCGGCTATAGTAACTCCTTGGCTGCGGCACTGGAGATCCTCAGTTATATCCGCATGCGCAACGGTATCGGCAAGATCATGCAACACGCGAAAGACACTATCTTCCCGGACGTGAGTGAGACAGATTCGCTGACTCGTCAGCCGCTGGAGAAGGTGCTTAAGTGCATCAACAAACAGCGTTTGGGTATTGTCGGCAAGTCGTCCGATTGGTTGATAGCTTCGCAGGTTAATAACAAGGAAGTGCTCAATACGCTTAACTGCGAGATAGTGGAGATTCCGTTTGAAGAGATTTCGAGTCTGGGTGTAGTGGATCCGGGCATGAAGGGCGCTGAGGCTATCTACGAGCGTTTGAAAGAGATCATCGCCAAGTACAAACTGGACGGAATCACAGTTCGTTGCTTTGACTTATTCACAACGGTTAAGAACACAGGTTGTATAGCAGTCAGCAAGTTGAACGACGAAGGTATTCCGGCAGGATGCGAAGGTGATATACCGGTGCTGCTGACTTTGATGATCTGCAAGCAGTTGACGGGCGAGCCGGGCTTTATGGGTAACCCCGTACGTATCCAGCAGGATGGTCAGATATTGTTAGCTAAGTGTACGATTGCGCTCAAGATGACGAAGAAGCACGAGTACACGACGCATTTCGAGTCGGGTATAGGTGTTGCTATCCACGGTGAGTTGGAGCCGGGCGATTACACGCTGGTTAAGTTGAGCCATGACATGAAGCGTCTGTTGGCAGTGAATGTCAAAGTGACACGCTGTCAGTACGAGCAGAACATGTGCCGCACGCAGATCTGGTTGCAGTCCACGCCGATCGTCAGTCAGTACTTGCTGACCTCGCCGCTGTCCAATCACCATATACTTATCAAGGGTCATCATGCCGCTAAATTCTGGAGAGAATAATGTTGTTGCACATTTTATCATCGGAGATGCATCGCGAGGCGCTGGAAGTGCCGTTTGAGTTGCCCAAGTCGTTTTTGGAGAGTCATCAAGTGGTAGCTGTGCTGACCGGAGGAACGGAAGCCAAGTTCATCCAATTGGTCGAAGAGGGTTTGATTGACCTCAAACGTCCCGTTTATCTGATGGTGAGCGGACACAGCAACTCGTTAGCCGCCTCGTTGGAGATACTCAGTTATATCCGTCAGCATAAGGGTATAGGCAAAGTGATGATGAACGCAGCGGATACGGAGTTGGAGAGTGGTCAGCATTCAGTGGTCAGTATCCAGCCTTCAGCAGCGCTTCTAAAGAGCGAGAAGAAGCAGCGTCTGGGTGTCATCGGTATGCCGTCCGATTGGTTGATTGCTTCGCAGGTCGATTATAAGGACGTCCTGCATGCGATGAACATCGAATTGGTGGATATACCGATTGAGGAAGTGACGTGTTTGGGCGAAGTGGATCCGGGTATGAAGGGCGCTGAGGCTATCTACGCACGACTCAAAGAGTTGGTGGCTCAATACGACCTGCAGGGCGTGACGTTGCGATGCTTTGACTTGCTGACGACTGTTAAGAACACAGGTTGTATCGCATTGAGCAAGCTTAATGACGAAGGTATTCCTGCGGCGTGCGAAGGCGATATACCGACCTTGCTGACGATGATGGTATGCAAGAAAAAGACCGGTGAGTTATGCTTCCAGGTTAATCCCGCACGTATCCAAGCGAACGGGGAGATGCTGTTTGCTCATTGTACGCTGCCGCTGGGAATGACTAATCAACATGAGTACACGACGCATTTCGAATCGGGTATTGGCGTGGCTATTCACGGCGAGTTGCCGACCGGTGACTACACGCTGGTCAAACTAAGCGGTGACATGAAGCGTCTGTTAGCAGTAGATGTGGAGTTGGAGCGTTGTCAGTTCGAACCCAATCTATGTCGTACACAGGTGTGGATTAAAGCGACACCCGAGGTGGCACGGTATTTTTTAACTAACCCGATTGCTAACCATCATGTGCTGATAAGAGGGCATCATGCAAAACAATTTAAGATTTAAGATTTCAAATTTTACATTCATATTTTAAAATTTATAACATTATGGTAAGTTACAAGGAATTAGGCCTGGTGAACACCCGTGAGATGTTTGCTAAGGCAATCAAGGGAGGCTACGCTATCCCGGCATTCAACTTCAACAACATGGAGCAGTTGCAGGCTATCATCAAGGCATCGGCTGAGACCAAGAGCCCGGTTATTCTGCAGGTATCGAAAGGTGCGCGCAACTACGCTAACCAAACACTGCTTCGTTATATGGCACAGGGTGCAGTAGAGTACGC
>JAFPGA010000007.1 GCA_017423085.1 Paludibacteraceae bacterium
AGCCTAAGCTCTTCCAAAACCTTTCGGCATTAGGTCTTCCTAGGATTTCCTATTGGTGCTTTTCTATCTTGCTTTACTTGGTCCTTTTATGTCCGCTTGGGTCTTTTTCACGCGTATGTACGCGAGTTATTACTTATCTTTGTTGTTTTTATGTTATTTTTGCTTTACACTTTTTGTACTATTTGCACTTTCCTTCTGCCCCTCTCTCATCCAAATCAGACTGGCGAGACACAATCGAGAGAGAATCGGATCGGGCTTATGTCCTTATTAAGTACTACTCAAGTGCTACTCATTACCTATCATCGATTTCTCATCTTTCTTTATTTCCTCTCCCAGCTTGGTCCTTTTCACTCCGCTTGGGTCCTTTTTGAACCGTTGGATTACCGCCATACACAAAAAAGCGGTAGTCCGCATATTGGATTACCGCTTGATATCTTGTTTTTGTATAAACTATAGTCCTTTTGATGCTGTTTGGGGCGCTTTTCTAATATCCCAAACATCAGAAATAACTATCAGCCCTCTTGCCTCGTCTATATGATAAATCATCTTGCTTTTACGCGTGATCATGTAACTGCGATAGCACTTCTTTCGGTGAGCCAATAATGGTTCTTCTTTCCCAAGCGTTGGGTAAATCTCCAATTGAAGAGCCACCTTTTCTGCTTCCGTCATGAACGCTGCGCGCCTGTTCTCGCCAAATTCTCGTAAGATATAGTCTTCTACTATATGCAAAGATTTCTTTGCACGCTCCGACCAAACCGATCTCATACTGCTTCGGCGTATTGGGAATGGAAGACTTCTTCGGTCGTGTAATAACGTCCTTCCTCCATGTCACGTTCCGACTCATCAAGACGCGCGTCAATCTCTTCCTTCGTATAGGCAGCAACTGCTTCTCGCATAGATTATATGTTTTTGCGATTTGTTCGCAAAATTACAACTTTTCTACGACATATGCAAATTTTTGAGCAACTTTTTGCATTTTACTGCTCATTTTTGCAACTTTTTGCGGTAATCTCAATCTGTCAAAGGTCTCCCAAAACTTCGCATGTAACGACGACAAAACACACCAATCCCCAAAACGAACAGGCAATGCCCATTCTTTTGGATTTTTGGTGCTGTTTGGATTAGTTACTTAAAAACGTTGCGAATGTTTTGGGAGCCCCAAACGGCGTTCCATACCGAAAAATCGCGCAAAGATACTACTTTTCAGGCATATATGCAAATAAATTGCCTAAAAAAAGCATTTTTTTTCACTTTTTAATTATATTAAGGCAAAAATAGCGCGCAAGACAGCGCGCATACTTACAATTGACCTGCTTCTACCAGATTGATGACGCGCTCAATAATTTTGTCCTTATCCGCTGCGTCATACTCCTCTTTGAGGTCGTTTTTGAACAGTTTGGCAATGAACTGCCACCAGTTAGCCGCCGCCTTGCCTTTGTACTGCTTGATGAGTTCGTAACTCGTACGGTCCGTCTCGCGGTCCATCAGTTTCATCAGCATCATTCCCTGGCTGGCATACATGCCACGGAAATCTTTTTCGTATTTCTTGAACAGCGTTCGCTCATACGCTTTCCACCATTTGCGGCGGCTCTTGTCGTCCGGCAGTTTCGCCAGTTCCGCATCCGCATACGCCATGTCGGCAGTGATCATCTTCGCATACGGCAGACACTTCTTCACATCCCGCACGGTTTTCCAATAGAATTTCTCCTGCCGCTTGTTCTTGAATCGCAGCGGAGGATAGACCCACACCTCATGCAACCACGCCATATACAGCGTGTCACCGTCCTCAATCCGGATCATACAGGAGTCCATATACTGTTTGGCAGCGAACATATTCATGCCCACTGCCAACAACAGCAATATGTGCAGTAGTCGTTTCATTTCTATCAGGCTACCTGCAAATAGTATGCCAAATCAATAGTTCAGCGCAAACACCACACGTCCTGCGGACGGCTTGCCGGTCACCATACAGGTTCCCGGTTCGTTGTGATGTCCCGGCAGGTCTGCCAACGGAATACAGCGGATCGTCGCTTTCGTCTCGTCTTTGATGCGCTGCTCGGTCTCTGCCGTGCCGTCCCAATGAGCCAAGAGGAAACCGCCTTTCTTCAGTTCCTCTTTGAACTCGTCATAGCTGTTCACCTCACGGGTGTTGGCAATGCGGAAATCGAGTGCTTTCCGGAGCAGGTTCTTCTGAATCTCCTCCAACAGTTTTTGCACTTTTTCCACGATTCCATCGAGAGAAATGGTCTCTTTGGTCTGCGTGTCACGACGTGCGATCTCGATCGTTCCGTTCTCCAGATCACGACCTCCTATCGCCAAGCGAACAGGCACACCTTTCAGCTCGTAGTCCGCGAACTTGTATCCCGGAGTATATTTCTCTTCAGTGTCCAACTTAACACGAATACCGAGCGCTTTCAGTTGGTCCGCTATCGGGTTCAGTTTGACAAGCAGTTTGTTGAGGTCTTCCTCTTTCTTGAAGATCGGCACAATGACTACCTGAATCGGTGCCAGATGCGGCGGAAGTACCAGACCGTTATCGTCCGAATGCGTCATGATCAGCGCACCCATAAGACGGGTCGAAACACCCCAACTGGTCGCCCAAACATACTCGTATTTGTTCTCTTTGTTGAGGAACTGCACATCAAAACTCTTAGCGAAGTTCTGACCGAGGAAATGGCTCGTACCGGCTTGCAACGCCTTACCGTCCTGCATCATCGCCTCAATACAATAAGTATTGAGTGCTCCCGCAAAACGCTCGTTCGGACTCTTGACACCCTTCACTACCGGGATAGCCATCACGTTCTCTGCGAAGTCCGCATAGACATCCAACATCTGACGTGCGTAGTCCTCGGCTTCCTCTTTGGTAGCATGCGCCGTATGACCTTCCTGCCAGAGGAACTCGGCCGTGCGGAGGAACAGACGTGTACGCATCTCCCAACGCATCACATTGCACCACTGGTTGCACAGGATAGGCAGGTCGCGGTAGGACGAGATCCAGTTCTTATACGTGCTCCAGATGATCGTCTCCGAGGTCGGACGGATGATGAGTTCTTCCTCCAACTTGGCTTGCGGATCCACCACTACACCCCGTCCGTTCGGGTCGTTCATCAGACGATGGTGGGTCACCACAGCGCACTCTTTGGCAAAGCCTTCCACATGCTCCGCCTCACGGCTCAGGAACGACTTCGGGATCAACAAGGGGAAATAGGCATTCTTCACACCCTGCTCTTTGAACCGACGGTCCAACTCCGCCTGAATAGTCTCCCAGATGGCGTAGCCATAAGGCTTGATGACCATACATCCGCGAACGGCACTCTGCTCCGCCAAGTCCGCTTTCACCACCAGTTCGTTGTACCACTTTGAATAATCCTCGCTACGAGGAGTCAGTTTTTGATAATTTGCCATGAATTATTTATGATTTCAAGTTTCAAAATGATGATTTGTTGCTAACGATTTATCGAAATCGGGTGCAAAGGTACTATTTTTTTTGCATATATCAAAATTTTTTTGTACTTTTGCGGCGCAAAAAACTATTTGTATGAAAATTAAATATCTTATTCTTGGCTTCGTTATGTTAGCCTCATGTACTCAAAAAAGTCCGATGAAATCGTACGAATCCGCACCGCGCGGAGTGCAGCAAGCCGCTGCTTTATGGACCGAACAGGACGGCACGCCTCAAGAGTTTGACCAACTGGTGGAGCAGTACTATTGCCAAACCGACAGCGAGCGCTTGGCACTGTTCGAGTCGCTGAGCCGTATTATGGAGAACATCTACCAGTCGGCAGACATGCTGACCGTAGAACTGCTGCGTCCGACACAGTTGACCAATGCCGCCGAACCGGAAGCCACCGACTGGATCATGTCCGGTTACAGTCCTATGGCACATTTCTCGGACGATATGTTTGCCAACAAACTGGCATTCATCACCATCATCAACTTTCCCCACTACAGTCTGGAAGAGAAGAACACGCTCGGTAAGAATTGGTCGCGGCAGCAGTGGGCGTTTGCCCGTATGGGTGATGTGTTCACCACCCGTGTGCCGGCAGAAGTGAACGCCCGCATGGCGCAAGCACTCGCAGATGCAGAGAACTACATTGCCGATTATAACATCTATATGGGTAACCTGCGCACGGAAGACGACAGACAGTTATGGGACAACGACAAAGTGCTGCTCAGCCACTGGAACCTGCGCGATGAACTCAAAGCGCTTTATCAAGCGGATAGTCAGGAGTCAAGAGTCAAGAATCAGGAAAAGCAGGAGATGATCTATCAGGTCATGACCCGCATTGTGAATCAGTCTATTCCACAAGCAGCCATTAACGGAAGCGATTATATCTGGCAGCCGTACGCACAGAACTCGGACGAAGCGGAACCCTATACCCGCTACGAGAAGATTCTGAATGTCGCGCATGCGTATTTCGCAGAAGATGCCTACTGCCCGACAGCTCCGACGGGTATTGAGCGTAACTTCGAAGAAGGGGTGGAGATCCCTGCAGCCGAACTGGACAGTCTGTTCCGCGCCTTGGTGGGTTCACCGCAAGTGGTACAAGTGGCTGCTATCATCCGTGAACGCCTGGGTAGAGATTTACGTCCGTACGATATCTGGTACGACGGTTTCAAAGCGCGTGCAGCGCTCAACGAGGATGAACTGAGTGCTCAAACACGCCGCCTCTATCCCGATGCCAATGCCTTTGCCGCCGACATGCCGAGACTGTTGCAACAGATGGGTTTCTACTCCGAAGATGCACGAAACATAGCGCACCATATTGTCGTGGAACCGGCACGCGGTTCCGGTCACGCATGGCCGTGTCTCGGACGCAAAGAGGACGCACGGCTGCGCACCCGCATTCCTGCAAATGGCATGGATTATAAGGGATACAACATCGCCGTACATGAGTTCGGTCACTGCGTGGAGCAGGTGCTGGACATGTATTTCATTGACCACTATATGCTCTCCGGCGTACCCAACACCGCCTACACCGAAGCATCCGCTTTCCTCTGGCAGCACCGTGACCTGCAGTTATTGCCCAATTCACCAATCACCAATCTCCAATCACAAATGTCGAACGACGAAGTGTTCGACCAGTTCTGGTCCATGTACGAGATAATGGGTGTCAGTCTGGTGGATATGCGTATGTGGCAGTGGATCTATGCGCATCCGGACGCTACGCCGAAACAGTTATGCGACGCTACGATGCAGATAGCCAGAGAAGTATGGAACGCGTATTACGAACCCGTGCTCGGCGAACATGACTGTGTTCTGCTGGCTGTCTATAGCCACATGGTCAATGCACCGATGTACCTGCCTAACTATCCGTTGGGACACATCGTACAATACCAGTTGGAAGAGCATCTGGCACAGTTCCCGACACAAGCAGCCTTCGCGCAAGAGTATGCGCGTATCTATCAATTAGGTCGGTTGACGCCGAAAGAGTGGATGATAGAAGCAGTAGGTGAAGCGCCGTCTATTGAACCTATACTCCGCGCAGTGGATACGCTTTGCGCAGCGCCTCAAAAGCCGTAGGAGCAGCCTTGAGTTGATCCGTAACAGCAGCGAGCCAGTCTGGTTCGTTGCTGTTTTGTTGAGAAGACGCAGGATAGGGGTAACCCGATATATCGATTCGTTTCAAGCCGAACATCCGGGCGATTTCATCGAGACACATCTGCGTGGCGTTGCGCTTGCCCTGCACCGAGTATCCGGCAATATGCATGGAAGCGCGGAAGGCGTGCTGCAGCACATGCGGGTCAATATGCGGTTCATTCTCCCACGTATCCAACACATAGGGATGTCCGCTGCGCAGCAAGGCTTGTTCGTCCACCACTCCGCCCCGCGCCGCATTGATAATAAGCGCTCCGGGCTTGCACTTGGCAAGGAACGCTTCATCGCACAGATGATACGTGGGATATTGACCCTTTCGGGTGAGCGGTACATGGAACGTGATGATGTCGCACTGCCGCGCCAACTCATCGAGCGGAACGCCAATGCCTTTCGGCGGATCGTTGAGCAACACACGGCAACCTTTTCGCTCTGCCATCTGCGCTACCA
>JAFPGA010000079.1 GCA_017423085.1 Paludibacteraceae bacterium
AATAAAATTCCCTTTCTTCCTCCGATTTTGTACGGCTGAGTATGATAAGATTATTCGTCCAACTAATTTCTCTCACCAGTGGCGAGAGTTTTTCATCCGCATTGCGGTACGTTTCATAAAACTGCTTCATGCGCCAGAGGTTCTGCGCGGAGAAACCCTTCAACTCAGGTGCTTTGCGTGCGATATATTCCGACAACTGCTGCACGACGCAATCTCCCCATTGGGATGACTCAATCTTATCGGACATGTATGCGCCCAACTGCCAATACAACTCAATGAGTTGAGAGTTGGCTGTGCGAACGATCTCCGAACGGGCGTGCTGAATCAGACGAATCACTTCATCGAATTGTTGAGTCGCAACTATGTCAGTCTGTTTTGCCATTTATTAGTGCCTTTGCAAATTCGGTTGCAAAATTACAACTTTTTTCTGAGATACGCAAGATTTTTATGACAAATTCATAAAAATAGTGTAAAGTGTAGGGTGTAAGGTGTATCATTTTTCAAAATAGACGACAAAAAAACTATCAAAAATAACGAACACGGAAAAAGCGACAGGTTTTTCATAGCTTTTTGTAACTCCTTGATTGTCAGTGCCGCGAGGCGGGTGCAATTGTTCGCGACAAGACCCATCCTCGTTTCATGGAGATGTACCATCTTTAGCGCGCCCAACTCACGACCGACGAGCCCTGCAAGCAGTTCCCGAACTTCGTGAGGGCGGTATTAGCAAGCGAAAAGAGAAGAGAAGACCGTTTATAATTAGCTTGGAAGTTCGTCAGACGGAAGGATTTAAATAATTAATTATTAAGGAGCGCGCGGCGCGTATATGCGTGCATGCGCGAAGTTTTAAGAAAACAAAAGTGATGTAATCGCAAGATTATGTCACTTTTGTTTGTGTATGTCATTTATTTTTCGTACCTTTGTGCCCGAATTTATTTTTATGTAAAAATAAAAGGTATGAATTTAGTCTTTGCATCCAATAATGCGCATAAGTTAGACGAAGTGCGGGCGATCATGCCGGCACACGTCCGGATACTCAGTCTGCACGACATCGGTTTTGAACAGGAGATCGAGGAGAACGGTACTACGCTGGAAGAAAACAGTGCCATCAAAGCCGAAGCGGTTTATCAATGGATAAATCGTCAATCGTCCATTCGTCAATCCATTGATGGTGTGTTTGCGGATGACACGGGACTGGAGATCGATGCGTTACACGGCGAGCCGGGTGTTTACACGGCACGCTGGTACTCGCGTGACGGCAAACGAATTGCGGTGAACGGCGAACGGGAGATCTTTGCTGCCAACAGAGCCAAGGCACTGCGCGAACTGGCGGACAAAGCGGACCGAGGCGCCCAGTTCCGCACGGTGATCACACTGATTAAGCTATCAGCCATCAGCAGTGTCAGACCTGCGTCAGAAATTCAGGTTAGCGGCGTAGTTCGCGGACGAATCGCCACCGAGGAATACGGTGTAGGCGGCTTCGGATACGACCCGATCTTCATTCCGGAAGGCTACGACAAGACGTTCGGCGAATTGCCCGCAAGCATCAAAAACGGTATTAGTCATCGGGCACGCGCACTGCAGGAGCTCGTTAAATTATTATGAGAATGAAATTACACCACACCCTATTGGTCATTGTTCTTTGCGCTTTGTGCGGTGTGCCGTGCAGTGCAGCCAAATGGACCACTCACTTTGCATACAACCATGTGACGCAGATAGCCATGTCGCCGGACAAAGTATATGCCCTCTCGGACGGCAGTTTATACAGCGTGGACAAGCAGACGGAGCAGATTCGCGTGTATAACAGTCAGTCGGGCCTACACGGCACAGGCATCTCTTGTATCCATTATGACGTAACAGGCGGACAACTGATCATCGGCTACGCGAACGGTAAGATTGACCTGTTGTCTGCACGCGGCACGAAATATATCGGCGAATTGTACGACAAGGACATGACGCAGCGCAAGAACATCTACAACGTCACCATCCAGGGACGGACAGCCTATTTGTCCACCCACTACGGTGTACAAACCATGGACTTGCGCGAAAACAAACTGGTGGACAGTTACTGGTTACGCCCGAACGGACAGGAGACATCCGTGCTGGATGTGCTAATTGCCAACGACAGTATCTATGCCTTCACATCCGACAGCCTGTTCTGTGCCGCACTGACCGATAACCTGGTGGACTACACCTATTGGCACCGTGAGGCGCGCAGCGAACGTATCACCCCTGATGCCAACAAAGGCACATACTATCAGGACGACACGGATAACTGGTATGCCGGGCAAGCGGAGGGTATTGTACGCATCACACCGGCAGAACGCCTGACATACAAACCGCAGGGACCGTTGGCAAACATCGCCTACAGAATGCGTGCGAACGGTCAACGGGTAGGCATTGTGCAAGGCGGCTACTATATCGCTCGTTCTTCGCGACCGGGATTAGTAATGATCAAGGACGGAGATAATTGGCTCAACTACGATACGCAATACATGAGCGACCACTTAGGTGTCGGCGGAAGTATTGACTATTGTGACATCCTCTTTGATCCGCAGGATCCGAAGCACTATTATGTTGCTTCCTTCGGTTATGGACTGATTGAGTTCCGGAACGACACCATCTACCACCATTACAACCACACCAACAGCGGTTTGGAAACAGCGCTACCGAGCGCCTCGTATCCCTATGTATGGGTGGATGGACTGCGTTTGGACACAGCCGGAAATCTATGGATGACTAATGTCTCCGCCAATGGCGTGAAGGTGATGATGCAAGACGGCACTTGGCATTCGCTGTCAAATGAAGCCAGCAAAGGAGTCAATCGTGCACAAAACCTCTTCATCTCCTATAAAAACCCGAACATCAAAGTCGTATCTTCCATCCGTGACGGAATAGGTGTGATAGATGACAACGGAACCATTGAGGACCAATCGGATGACCGTGCGGTGCTCTGTAAGACATTCAAAGACGAGCAGGGAAGAGACCTTATTCTACCTTCCACCAACACCATTTATCAAACTACGGATGGAGCCATGTTAATCGGTACCGAACTGGGTCTGTACTGTGTAACGGACCCGGAAGAGATACTAAACGGCAACACCCTCTGTACAATGATTCACATAGATGTGCCGGACGAGAACCGTCTGGACATATTCAACGGCGAACCCATCTGGAGCATCGAAGAGGATGACCTGCATCAAGTATGGATCGGCACGCAGACATCCGGCTTGTACTGTTTGTCCGCAGACCGGACACAAGTGCTGCTGCATTTCTCCACGGACAACACCCCCATGCCGAGCAATGATGTCCGTTCGTTGTGCTTCATGCCCGCCACGCAACACCTGATGGTAGGTACAGCGGACGGTTTGGTGGAATATGACCGAGACGGTATAGATGAAGGACTCCAAGACGCCTCGCAACAGGATGAGAGTCTGGATGAAGGCGTTATGCAACAATGGAGACTGCATTTGTCTTATAACAATGCGCAGCAGGTAGCAGCCACACCCAAACGAATCTATGCTGTGGCGAATGGTTCGCTCTTCAGTGTGGACCGGACAGATGAGGAGATCGTCTATTGGAGCAAGGCCAACGGGCTGAACGGAACTACTGTTTCGCACATCGCGTATGATGCCCTGTCCGGCAAACTGATCATTACGTACGAGAACGGACAGATAGACCTGCTCGACAACGACGGAAACGTGACACAGATGCCGGACATCTCCATGAAAGCCGGTTCGATAGCCGTCACCATCAATAGTGTCTGCGTCGGTTCACGCCAGACGTACCTTTCCATGCCGTTCGGCATCATCGCTATCCAGCCGCGCAAAGGCGAAGTAAGCGACACATATTATATCGGTGCCAATGCCGCTTCTGTGGAAGTGCAGCAGATAGCCGAAGCAGGTGACACGCTGTATGCTTTCTCCTACGACAAACTATACAAAGCTTCCCTAAACGACAACCTGGTTGACTACTCGTTCTGGCAAGCCGAAGCACTTCCGTTTGAGCAGGTGCAACAAGCCGTGACCTATAACAACCGGCTCTATATCCGTGCAAACAACCTGCTTTATCGTCGCGAAGGAACGGCTTGGACAATGGTCGCTTCCTCTCCGCTGGAATGGATACATATGAACGATAACCAACTGCTCGCTTACCAATCCGGCAACGGTCTGTTACGTCTCAAAGACGACGACCAATGGGAAGGGTTGAGCAACCGGTACGTAGCCGCCGATGCCCTCTATTCGAACGGCGAATACTGGCTGGCAGAAGTGAACTACGGTCTGATTCGGCTGGACAATAACGGTGACGCGGTTTATCACACAGAAGGTCCGAACAGCAATTTCGGCTATTGTATGTACACCGCACACGGACAAATATATTCGGCATCAGGCGGACGATGGGCAGGTGCCTACGTACGACCGGGATGTATTAATATCTTTGACGGCTTGGCATGGAGAACGATTGATGCCGGACAGATAGGAGAGGCTGTCGGCTCGCCGGCTTATGACATCGTCAGCCTGGCAGTGGATCCGACGGATGCAAGTCATTTCTTCGCTGCCGCGTACGGCCGAGGAGTCTTTGAGTTCCGCAATTACCGTGCCGTGAAGCGTTACACTCCGTCGAATAGTACCCTGCGCCCCATCACAGATAATGCAGACCCGAATCTGTACACCTACACGGACGGTGCCACCTTGGACGAGCAGGGAAATCTATGGGTGCTCAATGCGACAACTATCGGCAAGCCAATTCATATTCTGACACCTGCCGGACAATGGATTAGTATGTCTATTCCTTGTCTCGCAAGCCAATATTTAATTACGCCGACCGGCATATGGACGGACAAACGCAACAGCCATCACAAATGGTTTATGATGCAGCGAGGAGAGTCACAGATCATATTACTCAATGACGGAGGAACTCCTACGTACAGCGGTGATGACCGTTGCATGGCACGCAGCACATTCGTGGACCAGAACGGCAACACCATCACTCCGGCTAATTTCCGCTGCTTTGCACAGGACCACACGAACCGGATCTGGATCGGAACGAACAAGGGACTGATCACCATTCCCAAAGAGGTGGACTTCTTCACCTCCAATGCGTGCCGGCGCATTATCATTCCGCGCAATGACGGCACCGGCTTGGGCGACTACCTGCTGGGCGACGAGCAGATCAACTGCCTCGCCGTGGATGGCGGCAATCGTCTGTGGATAGGCACGGCGAACTCGGGTCTGTACCTGATTGAGGACGACACCATCACCGTAGAGCATTTCACCGAGAGCAATTCGCTGCTACCCTCCAACAGTGTCGTGTCTATCGCCATTATGCCGCACACCGGCGAAGTGTTTGTCGGCACGGATAAAGGAATTGCGTCTTATCGCAGTGATGCCAGCGAAGCGGCAGAGACGATGGCCGGTGCGTACGCTTATCCCAACCCGGTACGACCGGACTACGGCGGAATGATCAGCATCGCCGGGCTAATGGATAACACCGTAGTCAATATAGTGGATGCGGGCGGTAACCTGGTTTGCAAGACGCGCAGTCATGGCGGCACCGCTGTGTGGGACGGCAAGTTACCGGACGGACAACGGGCTACTCCCGGCGTTTATACGGCGTTGTGTAACGATTCCACCGGCAAGCACACTGTAGTTAAAATACTCATAATACGATGAGCACCAGAGATAACTGTTTCGGCTTCTTGCGCTTTGTCTTTGCGTTCATCATTATCCTCGCGCACCTGCGTGTGTTGACTCAATTGCCGGAACTGCAATGTACCCGACTACTGAGCATGGCGGTGAACAGAACCGCGTTCTTCGTCATATCCGGCTTTCTGATCATGGTCAGTTTTGACCATAGTAAAAGCATCAAGCACTTCTTCGCTAAGCGTGCCCGACGAATCTTCCCCGCGTACATCACGGTCATTCTGGGCTGCGCAATAGGAATGGTGTTCTTGAGTTCATACGCTCCCGCCGACTATTTCACCCATCCGATGTGGTGGAAATATATCGCGGCTAATTTCAGTTTCATGAATTTCATCCAGCCTTGCTTACCGGGTGTCTTTACGGCAGATGATTTGCCCAACT
Organism: Paludibacteraceae bacterium; assembly: GCA_017423085.1. Classification (GTDB taxonomy): domain Bacteria; phylum Bacteroidota; class Bacteroidia; order Bacteroidales; family Paludibacteraceae; genus Colicola. The sequence goes on from JAFPGA010000079.1 coordinate 6,081, forward strand.
GCTCGGTGAACGGTGCCTTATGGACCCAAAAAGTAGAAGTGGGATTCTACCTCATTGTTCCGCTGCTGGCGTATATCCTGCACCGAAGCAAACGCTCCTGGGCATGGTTGCTGGCTATTTATATCGGGTCTGTGGTATGGAGTAATATTTTCCTTATGTTGGAGGAGCACACAGGCAATTCGTTTTATATTTTCATGGAGCACCAACTCCCCGGATGTCTGTCGTATTTCGCTGCGGGCATGTTCGCCTACCAATACAAAGATGTGTTTATCAAATACCGGCATTGGATCATTCTGCCGGCACTGACGATTGTGATTGTCGAGAAAATACTGGGTTGGAACTGGCTGCAGCCCGCGGGTAATGCGGCTGTGTTGCTTTGGTGCGCGTACTCGCTGCCGGCAATGAACCGATTGGAGTGGATGGGTAATTTCTCGTATGGTATGTACCTGTACCATTACCCCGTTATTATGATCATGCTCTCGCTGGGTCTGTTCCATACATGGAACGCCTGGATAGCGTCCGGAGTGTGTATTATCACCACACTGGTGCTCTCTGCACTCTCCTGGCATCTAATGGAGAAAAGATTCCTACAACGCAAATAGCGTTATCCCTTGATCAGTTTCAAGAACTCGTCTCGTGTCTCTTGACGGTTGAAGGCTCCGGTGAAATCGGATGTCACGGTCATTGCGTGCTGCTTCTGCACGCCGCGCATCTGCATGCACAGGTGCTCGGCTTCGATTACCACCATCACGCCTAACGGATTGAGTGTGTTCTGGATGCAGTCCTTGATCTGCGTCGTCAGACGCTCCTGCACCTGCAGACGACGGGCATAGACATCCACCACGCGGGCGATCTTACTCAATCCGGTGATGCGGCCGTTCGGGATATACGCCACGTGTACCTTGCCGAAGAACGGCAACATATGGTGCTCGCACAACGAATAGAAATCGATATCCTTCACCACCACCATCTGGCGATAGTCTTCCTCGAATAGTGCCGAACGCAAGATCGCCTCGGCATCCTCGTTATAGCCTTTGCACAAGTACTGCAGTGCTTCACCTACGCGGTGCGGCGTCTTGACCAGACCTTCACGATGCGGGTCTTCACCGATCTGCTGCAGCGTCTGCTCTACGGCTTGGGCGATAGCAGCAGAGACCTCGGGGTTGGAATGAAAATCTTGTAAACTCATTGCCACACTTGAATTTTATCACGCACAATATACGTATCCCCCATCAGCTTCGGATACAGTTCCACGAACTCGTTCTTGTATTCCTTGGCTTCGTTATAAGTCCGGAAATCGCCGATGCGCACTTTCCAGAAAGGCGGAATATACTGCACGTACACCGTCTGGTTGATTTTGTCTTTCAGTTTCTCTTCCAGGTTCAGCGCTTCAGCCTTGGCGGTCTGCTGCTGGTTAGACGAATAGACCTGCACACGGTATCCGTCCAGTTCCACCAGTTCCAACTTACCGCGCATGACGGCATTGAGCAGCACGCCCACCGTTGAATCCTGTATCAACTCCACACCGGTCAGCGAATCCGCCAGATTCGGTCTCAACGGGTTACCTTTCAACTCCTGTGCCCACATCGACAACGATGCCAGCACCACCAGAGATATTATCAAAACACGTTTCATCTCTTTCTTCTAAACACTAATCGTCCTACAACAACCATGCCATTAATAGTGGAACGAACTGCCACCGACGAACTCGCGCAACAGCGATGTAGGCGGAATCTCTTTCTCCGGCACCGGCACAAAATACTGCAGGAACTTGAGCAAACGGTGTGCCTCCGTGTATTCCTCACAGAACTTAGGCACCTCCGCCAAGATCGGTTCAGCGTGACGCTTGAGCACCGCGAACTCGAAGATGAGGGCCGAGTTGAACATCACATCCGCTTCCTCTTGGTACGGATAAACCCATTTCTGCTCACCGCGAATGACCGAAGGACAACGTGCGATCGTCTCCTTGGCGGAGAATCCGCGGTACTTATAGTCGCGTACCACACGGCGCAGTAAACGGATATCGGTTGTCGGGATCCAGTTGTGGTTGTCTATATTGATGGTCGTTAACGCCGACACATAAATCTTGAACGTCAGGCTCTTGTCCACATCCGGCAATATGCACGGATTGAGTGCATGCAAGCCTTCAATCACCAGCACCGAGTCTTTCTGCAGCTTCAGCTTGCGCCCCTCGAACACACGTTCGCCCTTCGAGAAATCGAATGTCGGCAGATCCACTTCCTTGCCTTCCAGCAGATCCTGTAACTGCTGACGGAAGAATGGCAGATCAACGGCATTGACATTCTCGAAGTCCCATTCGCCGTTCTCATCACGCGGCGTATCAACACGGTTGACGAAATAGTCATCCATCGACAGCACTTCCGGCTTGATACCATCCACCATCAGTTGTATCTGCAGACGCTTGGAGAACGTGGTCTTACCCGATGAAGACGGACCGCTGATGAACACCAGTTTCGGTCGCTGCTCGGCTATCGCATCCGCTATCTGCGCGATCTTCTTCTCGTGCAGTGCCTCCGCCAGTTTAATCAACTCAAACGACTTGTTCTGCTTGCACGCTACGTTAAAATCGCTGACGTTGTTGATACGCAGCAGTTTGTTCCAGCGGTTATACTCGCGGAAGATGGAGAACATCTTGTCCTGCGCCACCGCATCCTCTAACACGGTCGGGTTATCACGGTTCGGTATTCGCAGCAGCAGACCATCCTGGAACGGCTCCACATCAAACAGCGTGATATAACCCGAACTGGGCAGCAGCACATTCGTGTAGTAGTCAATGTAATCGCCCATCCGGAAATAGCGGCAGTAGGGGTTGCCTAACGTCTCGAAGATCGAACTCTCGTTGTTGTATTTGGACGCGAACAGGTTGATGACCTCTTTGGTCTGCTTCTCCTCTTCGTAGATAGGTCTGTCCTCGCCGATGATCTTGAGCATGCGCTGCTTGATAGCGGCTATCATCTCCGGAGTCAGAACCGGTGCTGCCTGTTCATCATCTACTTCGGTATTCTTGTCCTGATGCCACTGCAGCGTGCAGTAATAGCCTTTGCTGATCGGGTGCTCCAGACGCAGGTCATAACGCGGATACAACTCATTCACCGCAGCGCACATCACCATGCCCAGCGTACGCACGTAAGCACGCATGCCCGAAGGCGAACTGGCATCGAGAAACTCAACATCTTTGGGCTTGTAAAGCCGGAAATCAAGGTTCTCTACCTTGTAATTGACGTGCGCAGCTATAATGGGATACTTCAACTCGATACCCAGTATATCTTTCAACTCAATGAGTGAAATTCCGCGCGGCACCTCATGATACGTATGCGTGTTTTTGCAATAAACGGTGATGGTTGCTTCCATAATCGTGTTAGATGCTAATTAACTATATTATTGATTTCCAATGCTTGTTGCAGCAGCGTTCTCATATCCGCCAGACGTACTTGATTGGCGGCATCGGAGATCGCGTTGTCAGGAGTAGGATGGGTCTCAATGAATAATCCGTCTATGCCGACAGCCAGTGCGGCACGCATCAGATAAGGCACCATCTCTCTATTTCCCCCCGTTACGCCTGTCTGTGAAGAAGGCTGTTGCACCGAATGAGTGGCATCGAAGATGACCGGGCAGCCGAAACGACGCATCTCGACGAGTGAGGTCATATCGACCACCAGTCGTCCGTAACCGAACGAACTGCCGCGTTCCGTCAACCAGACACGCCCGTCTCGGGCTGCATGAGGAGCCACTTGTTCTATTTTGTCAATCGCACCACCCATATCCCACGGAGCCATGAACTGACCTTTCTTCACGTTCACGATGCGCCCTGTAGCAGCCGCAGCTTGCAGCAAGTCAGTCTGACGGCTGAGGAAAGCAGGGATCTGCAGCACGTCCGCCACTTCGGCGACCGGTGCACACTGATAACACTCGTGTACATCCGTCAGCACAGGCAAACCGAACTGCTCTTTCACTTCCTGCAAGATACGCAGCCCTTCGTCCATGCCGACTCCGCGGGGCGAAGCCGAAGTACGGTTCGCCTTGTCAAACGAGGATTTGAAATAGAGTGTGATGCCCAACTCGTAACACAACTTGTTCAGCGTGTCCGCAGTGGTCATCACCACATCCCTATTCTCTATTGCACACGGTCCGGCTATCAGGAACATAAATGATTGACAATTGACGATTGACGATTTATCGATTAATCAACGCCCTTGAAGACGCGGAGCCACTGCACTTTGAGTTTACCTTCGCCACCCTTCTCTGCTTGCGGCAGGAACGACTGAGCGAGGAAGAACATCGCCTCTTTGGGCAGACGGTTCGGCAGACGCAGCACTTCCATGTTGTTCACGTACCAGATCAGCTCATACTTGGTCCAGCGGAAGGTATAGACGTGGTACATCGAGCGCAGAACACCCGTCAAGTCAGCCATCTGCGTGTTGTCGCCGTCAACATAACCCAATTGGTGATTCTTGCCGTTGAAATGGTACATGGCTACCAGCGGGTTTTTCGGCTTGCCGGTGGACAGACCAAAGAAATGATGGCCGACACCCTGTGTACGCACTTTCGCCATGAACAGACCGCTCTCCTGTGCGAATGCCTCACGCGTATTCATCACGTCGGATGTATATTCGAACACGTGCTCTACGAATCCTTTCTTCGCATCCCAAGCGACGGCTTTCTTGCTTTCGGCACGCGTCTCCAAGTCCATACGACCCTCAACGAAGAAGGTGTTCTTGCCGCCGTTGTACGCTTGCTGCTCGTTGGTGTGCGAGTAGCCGTCCTTGGCTGCAGGGGTCGCATTACCGTATCCGGCTTTCCAGTTCTTGTTCGAACTCATGTCGTCCTCGAACGACGGACGGAACAACTCAGCCCAATCGATCTTCTGCTCACGCTGCGAGAAGAAGAACTTGATGTCGTCCGATTTAGCCAACTGCTCGTAGCGTTGCTCCTTCTGGTACAAGTCCGAGTGAGCCCAGCGCTTGGCATCCGCCCAAAGCGCATGACGCTTCTGGAAGTCCTCTGTGTTGATTTCTTTTTCCAGTTCCGTCAACTGTCTGTACTCCGGCGAGTTCAGCACTTTCTGATAGTTCTTGTAGAACGCCGAGCGGTAGATCATGTTGTACATGCGCAGTTCGCTTGCCTGATACTTCTGCTTGGCACTTTGCAGGTTCTGGAAATCCTCGGAGTCACGGAACTTAAGGAAGGCCTGGAAGTTCTCATTGTTCTGCGCATAGCGGAATCCGCGCATACGCATAGTGGTGGACAGTTTCTCGTACGAGAGCATCTTACGACCTTCGTCCGTGTCTTTGTACTTGCGGTTCTTCAACTCGCTTTTGCGCTCCTGGAAGTCAGAACTCTCAATGAGTTTCTTCAACTCATTATACTCCGCCAACTCAGGCGATTTTTCAATCCGGCGCCAACGCTGTACACGCTCCTGCATTGCAACAATGTTTTTCTCGAACGTGTCGGTCGAAACCATTTTACCGGTTAATCTGGCTGTGAATAGATTCATAAAAAACTATGTATTTAAATTTATTATTTTTTCATATAACTCTTCGAGTGTATCTACGAAAACAGGTTTGTAGCTCTGCTGTTCCGGGATGAAGCACAGACGTTCCATTAGTGTTATCTGCTGCTTGAGCGGCTCGTAGAAGCCTTGATAATTGAGCACCAGTGTCGGTTTGTGATGCTCGCCTACGATCGCTGCGGAAGTGGCATCCATCATCTCGTCCAGCGTGCCGTAACTGCCCGGCAGACACACAATGACCTCGGCTTGGTCCCGCATCGTCTGCTTGCGCTCCGACATGTTCGCTACTTCAATCAGTTCATCGCAGTGCGTCGCCAAACGACCGGCCGCTTTGATTCGCGGAGGGATGACTCCGATGACGTACGCTCCGGCTGCTTTCGCTGCATCGCTCGTACGCGACATCAGTCCGCCCGTCGCACCACCATACACCAACGTATGACCGTGCTCGCCGATCCAGCGTCCTAACGCATCCCCTAAAGCCAAATACTCCACAGGGATACTGTCCTTCGCACTACAATAAACTGCTATGCGCATAATTTATGATTTCTAATTTATGCATCAATGTTTGCATAGGTGGCGTTTTCTTCGATAAACTCGCGACGCGGAGCCACATCGTCACCCATCAGCATCGCGATGATACGATCGGCCTCAGCGGCGTTCTCGATGGTCACTTGCTTGAGCACACGGCGTGCAGGATCCATAGTAGTCTCCCACAACTGCTCGTCGCTCATCTCACCCAGACCTTTGTAGCGCTGCGTCTTGATCGCTTTCTCGTCACCGCCGCCGTAGTTCTGGATGAACGCCATACGCTGCTGGTCGTTCCAGCAGTACTCGCTGTAGTTACCTTTCGAGCACTTGTACAGCGGGGCACAGGCGATGTAAAGGTGTCCTTGCTCAATGACCTCTTTCATATGACGGAAGAACAGGGTCATAATCAGAGTGGCAATGTGCGCACCATCGACATCGGCATCGGCCATAATGATCACTTTGTGATAACGGATCTTCGAGAGGTTGAGTGCCTTCGGGTCCTCTTCGGTACCAAACGTAATACCGAGTGCGGTGAAGATGTTACGCACCTCTTCGGACTCGAACACCTTATGCTCCATCGCTTTCTCCACGTTCAGGATCTTACCGCGCAGCGGCAGGATAGCCTGGTGGATACGATCACGACCGGTCTTAGCGGTTCCACCTGCCGAATCACCCTCGACGAGGAACAGCTCACACTCAGCCGCATCCTTGCTGACGCAGTCTGCCAACTTACCCGGCAGACCGCCACCGCTCAACGGCGATTTACGGAGAACCGATTGACGGGCATTACGGGCAGCGATACGTGCCTGAGCAGCCAATATCACTTTCTCCACAATCTTCTTCGCATCGTCCGGATGCTCCTCGAGGTAGTTCTGCAGTGCCTCGCTTACCGCCGAATTGACCATTCCGGCTACTTCGGAGTTACCGAGCTTGGTCTTGGTCTGACCTTCGAACTGCGGTTCTGCCACCTTGACGGAGATAACAGCCGTCAGACCTTCACGGAAATCGTTCGGGTCGATGGTCGAGTTACCCTCTTTGTCTTTGAGTTTGGCTTTCTCCAGCATCTTGCTCTCCTCAGCGTATTTCTTCATGACACGAGTGAGCGCAGCGCGGAAACCGGCTACGTGCGTACCACCTTCGATGGTATTGATATTAT
>JAFPGA010000080.1 GCA_017423085.1 Paludibacteraceae bacterium
CCACCGCGACACTCAAACTTGCCATCATCGAATAAATGGTATATTGTATCGGACATAATATCATCTCGCCGCTGGGCACAAGTTCGCAAACGAACTTCGAAGCGGTACAAGCCGGACGCTGCGGACTGAAACGCTATGCGGACCGTTTTGCCGACGTAGAACCGATCTGCGCCTCACTGTTCGATACCCCTCAAGCCTTCGTGCCGCTGTGTATTAAGAGCGTGAAGGAAGCTGTCAGCTGTCAGCATTCAGCATGGGGTCTTAAGGATAAAGAGACCATCTTCATTCTCTCTACCACCAAAGGGGATCATTTGGAACTGCTTCGTCCGGCACAAGAGATAGCAGCGCACTTCGGCAATCCGAATCAGCCGATCGTGGTGAGCAATGCCTGTACATCCGGCGTCTGCGCACAGATCACGGCAATGCGCCTACTCGAAGCGGGCATATACCAACACGCTGTGGTCATCGGGTGCGATATACAGACACGGTTCATCGTCAGCGGATTCCAATCGTTCAAAGCACTCTCGCCCGAACCCTGTCTGCCGTTCCACCCCGAACGCAAAGGACTGAACTTAGGCGAAGCAGCAGCGACAATTATATATAGCAATCACCAATCACCAATCACCAATCACCAATACTGGACATTGGAGACAGGCAGCATCCACAATGATGCGAATCATATCTCTGCGCCCAGCCGAACCGGTGAAGGGGCATACCAATGTCTGACAGACGTGCTAAACGGGTGTACTCCTGAACAGATAGCTCTCATCGGCGTACACGGTACGGCTACACAGTACAACGATTCGATGGAACAGACAGCACTCGAACGTGCCGGACTGCAATCCGTGCCGAAGAGTGTGCTCAAACCTTATTTCGGACACACGATGGGCGCGGCCGGTGTGCTGGAGACCATCCTCTGCGCAATGCAGGTAAAAGAGTCAGGAGTCAAGAGTCAAGAGTCAAGAGTGATTAAGATGCTTTCCGGTTTCGGGGGCGTGAATGCAGCTATACGATTAAAAATTTGAAAGTTGAACACTACATAGAAATCACACCACGTTCGGTGCTGTTGGACGGACAGGTGATAGCGGTACAGGAGACGGGCAGTAAGATGCTGGTCGAGTTGTACCGTCGTTATGCCGGCGATTATCCGAAGTTCTTTAAGATGGACACCCTCAGTCGTTTGGGTTTCATTGCTGCAGAGATTTTGTTGAAGCAGTCTGCTGTCAGCAATCAGGTATCAGCTGTTATCTTGGCGAACCGCAGCGCGAGCATCAAGAACGACACCGATTATCTGGCTACTATCTCTGACGGAAACTACTACCCCAGTCCGGCGCTGTTCGTTTATACGCTGCCTAACATCGTCACCGGCGAGATAGCGATTCGCCACCATATCCAAGGCGAGACATCGTTTTATATTCTGGACACACCGGAGCAACTGGAGCCGATTATCCTTTCAACATTAAACATTCAACCATCAACTGTTCTCGCCGGTTGGTGCGAGTGCAGCGCAACAGATGAATTTTATGCAAAACTACAAATTATATGGAACAATTGATTGAACAACTGAAAGCACAGATCATAGAGGCGCTCAATTTTGAGGACATGACGCCTGCTGATATCGACACCGATGCCCCGCTGTTTGGCGAGGGTCTGGGTTTGGACTCGATTGATGCGCTCGAACTGATTATGCTCATGGACCGTGAGTACGGCATCAAACTGGCAGACCCGAAACAGGGCAAAGCAATCTTCCAATCTGTCCGTACGATGGCGGAATATATCCAAGCCAACCGCACCAAATGAGAATTGCCATCACCGGCATAGGAGCTATCAGCGCCATCGGTCGTAACTGCGCCGAGACACTGCAGTCGCTGCTGAACGAACAGTCCGGCATCGGTACCATGCGCCAATTAGGCAGCGTACACATAGAGCTGCCGGTCGGTGAAGTGCCGTTCAGTGATGCCGAACTGAAATGCATGGCGGGGATAGATGCTGCCGAACCGATGCCGCGTACGGCGCTGCTCGGTTTGATTGCAGTCCGCGAAGCACTGGAAATGGCGAACTGTTCAAATACCAGTTTGGCTTTCATCAGTGGTACTACGGTAGGCGGAATGGATCTGACCGAGCAACACTGGTCGGACTATCAGAACGGGCAAGCAACGGAAAACATCCGTCTGCACGAAGCGGATATGTCCACACGCACTATCGCCGCTCACCTCTCGCCTTTCGCCTTCACTGCCACTCCTTCTACGGCTTGTTCGTCGGCACTTAACGCCATTATGTTAGGTGCAAACCTGCTGCGTACCGGTCAAGTCAAAGCGGCATTGGTAGGCGGTGCGGAGAGTCTGAGCAAATTCCATCTCAACGGATTCAACACCCTGATGATTTTGGACCATGCACCCTGCCGTCCGTTCGATGCGACACGCGCCGGACTGAACTTGGGAGAAGGTGCCGGATACTTGATGCTGGAACGCGAAGAGGATGCTGTTTTGCGCGGCGCGACTATTCTTGGGTATATAGGCGGCTACGCTAACACATGCGATGCGTACCATCAGACAGCTTCGTCGGAGAACGGAGACGGTGCATATCAGGCAATGAAAGGTGCACTGCAGATGGCGGGACTGCAACCGAAAGACATCGATTATATCAATGCACACGGTACGGCTACGCCCAATAATGACGCCAGCGAATCAGTAGCGCTGCATCGCCTGTTCGGCGAACAGACACCTGCTGTGAGCAGCACCAAAGCCTTCACCGGACATACCACTTCTGCCAGCGGAGGATTGGAAGCCGTCTTCTGCGTATTAGCGATGCAGCACCGGTTCATTCCGGCTAATCTGAACTGGTCACAGACCGCAGAAGGATTGGTGCAACCCGTCATGCACACCGAGCATCGTTCGTTGCAGCA
>JAFPGA010000081.1 GCA_017423085.1 Paludibacteraceae bacterium
CCCGTTCGCTAACCAATAATTGCAGTTACTTGCAAACAATCCAGGAAGTGTACCATCGGCCTGGAGCCTCATCATGAAGGCAACCTCGGCCTCGGTAGGCAGGCGCCAGCGGCCGGCCGGATAACCGTTCTCCTGGTACATAGCGCAGCGCTGGACGACACCTGAACCATCAGTGTTGTTCCATTTGACACCACTGGTAATGTTCATATGCGAGGAGACCAGCAGGCGGGGCGCGATGATGTTCTGGTCATCATCATTCTGAGAGCCGATTAAAATCTTAAGCGGCTGATCCCAGGCGCGAGTGACATCTGAAGACACGTTAGTTTCTGTGTAAGTATTATCAGGATTCTTTGTGCGTCTTGCTCTGTCGCTATAAAGATAATTCCTGAGAACAAATCTTGGCGTAGCGCCCGAAGATGTGGTAGAGTTGTAGTGGGTGCTGGCAGGAACGCGCGGATCGCCCAGGCGATAGGACTTCTCAGTAATGGCACCCGTGTTGCTTCCTGACCGCACTTTATACTTGTTGTTGGTCTCAGTGAAAGCGGAAACGGAAACCACTGTCGTGAAGAAGTGGTCTGCTTTTACGCTCGTTTTTCCGTTCGCGAAGAGAGTACCATACTGGTCGGATCCGCTGGCACCCCAGTTTGAACGAGTACGCCAGTAGGGAATGTGAGGCATATTCGGATTTCCAGTGGGCGTGTAGGTATATCCCGTCAGATGGCCGTCGGCATCGCGTACATCTTCGTTGCCCAGGTAGTACCAACCGTCCAGGAACGCATTCTTGGAATTGTTCGCAACGACCTCGATGGCGGGATGCTGGATGATGGTGACTTCGGCGCTACGGCCTTCTTCGTTCTTGAGAAGAATCTTGATGGTGCGCACGGAGAAGATATCCGTCAATGCATGCGTAAATTTCACATACTTGGCGGCAGGCTCAAGTTTATATTCATTCTTATCTTTGGCGGCATCCACCGAAATACCAGCGTAGTTCGTGACATTCAGCGACTGATTGTCGGAGTCCTTGTCTTGCGGCAGGGTCATTTGGTAAACCGAGTCGGCCACAGGGTAGCGGAAGTGATAGTGCGTTCCGTTGGTTGAACCATAGTAATGATAGGAAACTTCCGTGAAAATAGCACTGACTGCGGAGTTCGAAGAGAACGGAATGTCGACGCTTTCATCGCTGTACAGGATGAACTCCCTTTTCGGCACGTCGAAGAAACGCGCGGCAGCCATACCGGCGCCGCCCTTCCATTCATTGACAGCCCATTCGTGAACCGTGTAGTGCGCGGGATCGACGACGACATATTCGTTCTCGGTATCGATGACATCGAGGGTTACGTCGACGACGTAGCAGGTATTGCGGTCGATGGTGACGGTTCCGTCGGTGGCCGGCTTAGGGACACAGATCTTATAATAGAAGTTGGCCGTACCACGGACGTTGCTCCACCACGTTATCTGGATTTTGAAGTACGGTTCGCCGTTTTCTCCTCCTTTCCAGGTCTGCGGATAGGTGTACGCCTCGCCAATGCTGAAATTATACTTGCCGTCGGTTGGAGTAGCCGTCAGCGGATTGGGCGAGATCGGATAGTTCGTCGGATAACTGAAATACTGGTAGTTGTCTACGGCTGCCTCAGGAATGGCGCTGCGCTTGACCGGCGTGGCGCCCACCGTCGAGCGGTTGTTGAGGGCGTTCACATAGTAGGCGCGGAGGTCCTTGAGGACCGGCGTCCACTTTTCGTTCTCA
>JAFPGA010000082.1 GCA_017423085.1 Paludibacteraceae bacterium
CGCTAAACTAGCCCATCGTCATGAGCATACGATTAGAACGAAGTTTCACTCTGGAGAATTGAAGGGCAGACAAGATTCCAAAGGCATTTACATAGCTGCCTCTGAACTATCGAAGTTCAAACTAGAAAGCACAGAGCAAGAATAGCATTGCTCAGTGTTTTGCTCAGTATCATTTTCTGGATTTTTAAGAGCGAATGATTACAAACGATTACAACAACAATCGTAATATGCTTAAAATAAGTGGTTTAATATGGCATTGCCGGACTTTTAATACCACCAATTATAACTAATTGTAATCAACTCGAAATCACGTCTTCCCGACAAAAAACAGCTTCGGCTGTTTTTTTGTTGCCGTGATTCTCCACTGTGTTCTCCGCCGCTATTCCTTGAGCAGCAAAGGCAGGTTCACTTCTGCCACCGGTCGGACGGATATATTCTGCAGAAGGGCTTGCATCTCTTCATTACGCTGCACCAACCCTACCCACCATTCGGCTTCGTCCAGATCGGCGAATCCGCTAACGCGCAGTGCACAGCCGTCACCGAAGACAGGCATCTTCTGCAGATCGAAGTCACGTATGAGGAACTGGCTGAAGTTGAACAGTGCCACTTCGTACAGCAGTTCGTTCAGGGCCTGATCATCCGCCGTAGGCAGAATAAGCAGCACCACAGACGGCTGTTTGCGGTCGTCGCTCCACTGCTGTTCCACTACCGTGGTGTCTTGGGGTGTGTCTTCTATCTGTCCGCGTAACTCCGCCAGGTTAGACGTGCCGTCACCTTGCTGACTCTCCATTCCCTGTCCCATCATAGCGAGCATGTCTTTAGCCATCGTGCCCAACTCGGTCGAACCGTAGTTCTCCACCAGGTGTTGCAGTTCGGCTATGAACGGCTGTTGTCCTTCCGTGCGTGCCACAGCGACAGCATTGAGGAAGAGGAAACGCGGCATCAGTTCACTCTGCGGGAACTCCCGCTCCGCGTACTGTTTATTGGTTTTGACAACGGCATACTGACCTTGCGTATAGGCTTTATACGTAGCCGCATAGAGCGAATCCTGTTCCGCGAGCATGCGTTGCATGCGGGCTATATACGCTTCGTCATGACGCAACGCCCGAAGTGCTTCGTCCTCATGGATAGCCAGTACCGACGGATGGGAAGCGAAACGCTCTTCGAGCGCACGCAGCGTCTCGTCGGTCAGCACGGAGTCCATCAAGCGGTCGCGGTAGATATAGTATAGCGACACCATCGCTTCCCGCCACAGGCTGTCACTGATGATATAGTCCTGCTCGGTACGCGGTATCTGCTGCAAGTAATACTCCGGTTTATGGGTGTCCGTCTCGTAAGCCGGACGCATGGATGTGGAATCACCCGCCAGCGTCAACGAGTCCATCGACTCGTCGTACGACTCGTCTGCGAAAGCAGCCACCACCTGTTTGTTCTGTCTGCGCCAGTTATCTTCCAGCGGACGGTTACCCCAGCGGCGACGCCATTCCTGCTGTCCCTGCTTGATGAGTTGCGGGTTGTAGAAATACCATTCGGCAGCCTGTCCGCCGCCACCACCTAACATATTGGTCGTATTGACGCTGATTGGACCGGTGTCCCCGTGCGCCAAGGCGCGGGCTTCCTGTGCCATGCGGATCGAATCCTCTTTCTCCGCCTGTATCAGATCGGCGATGATCTTGTCCACGATCGCCCGCTGTTCTTCTTCGGTCATGTGTCCCAAGCGCTGCAAGGAGTCCTGCAGCTGCGCCTGGGTGTAGGACACAATCAGTTCATCCAGCACCTCGGAGCGCTTCTGGATACGTGCGTACTGGTCATTCTCCCCCGTGAGGATGGTCACCGCTTCGCGGTAACAGGGTTGCGCTTTCACGTACGCGCGCTGCTCATAATAGATATCACCCGCGCGCACGAGGACAGCCGCTTTGGCGGTGCCCGCTTGCGTGGATTTCTCTATCGCCAGTTCGTACATCTCCAGCGCTTTGACGGTGTCCTTGCTCGCCAGATAGATGTTACCCATCGCACCGTAGATCTGATCCAGACGGTCTTTGAACTTCGACTGCTTGGTCATGGTACGCAGACGGCGAATGGAATTCTTGCCGTCCAACTCCGCCATGCGTAGCCGGGCATTGAACTCCATCTCATTGGTGGGAGCCATGCGAATGACCGACTGGTACGCCTGTAACGCCTCGGATTTATTGCCTTCCATTTCGTACAACTGACCTAACACAAACGCAAAGCGCGGACGGTAAATCTTTCGCTGCTCATGCGGGATAGCCAGTTTGACGAACGGGATCGCCTCATGATAATGCTGCCCTTTGAGCAGCACATCCGCTTTGACGGCGGCATAGAGCTTGGCGTGCTGACGGTTGAGCGCATCGATCTGCACGCGGTTGAGCATGTCCTCCGCTTCGTACTGCCACCCCAGTTCGGCATACGAGCGCGCGATCCACAACTGACATTGCGCAATCATGTCCGCATCGTTCTGATAGTGACGGATGATATAATTGAATGTACTGACAGCACCTAAGAAATCGCCCTTATGGAACTCGGCTTCGCCCAAGCGGATCCATGCCAGTCCCATATAGGCATTGAACTCCTCGGACTGCAGCCACAGCTTGTATTGCGGGTCATTGGCTTTCTTGGGATCCCGTTTGGGTTTGGCTTTGATGGAGTGCAGTTTGATACATTTGCGGCATTTCTCGATGGTCTTGTCCATCTGTGTAGTAGCGGCTGCCGCTGCCGTATGGTTCGACACAGGATAGAGATACAGCACAGCGCTGTAGTCATCCGTATTGGCATCACGAATGGCCTTGAGACCCTCTTCGTAGGCCACATTGCCGTTATATAGAATGTTGTACTTGACTTTCGTTTGATGGAATGAGCGAGTCGCCCATGTGTTTTTCTGGGTAGAGCATGAACAGAGGGTTATCGCCATGAGGGCGATAACAATGGATATTTGATATTGGATATTGGAGATTTTCATTTCAATCCCTTCACATGACTCTGTGCAGCTATAAATTCTTTGAGATAGTACGGTTCGTAATAGGCGATCTCATTCGCCTTCAACCCTTCGCCTTTCGATGCCTTGGCTTGAGCCAATACGCCCACGAACCTTGCTTCGGGCACAATATCGGGGATATAGTGCCAGTGGGGTTGGGTAAAGATCTTTGAGCACTTCTCTGCTCCGTCGCCGAAGTAATAGACCTCGCCACTTACGCTGAAAGATTCTTCGTTCTCGACCACAACGGCTTTGGTCTCACCGTTCACCGCGGTATAGACCTCCATTCGCCGCGCATCAATCATCGGGATGAGGATGTCTGACGGCTGAAAGCTGACAGCTGACAGCTCTTTCGCTGCTTCGCAGAGCACCTCGAGCGTCGGAACGGGAATAAGCGGAATATTGAGGCCGTAGCACAGTCCCTTGGCGGTAGAAGTTCCGATACGGAGTCCGGTATAACTGCCCGGTCCCTCGGAGAGAGCCACTGCGTCGATACACAGTCCTTGTTGCTTGGACTCATCCAGCAGTTGCTGAATATAACGAGGTAGCAACCGTGCATGATTGCTACCTTCGCGGCATATACATTGGCTGATCGGCTCGCCGTCCTTGCAGACGGCGGCCGAACAAACCGATGTACTAGTTTCGATACATAGTATCGTCATGTGATTAGAACAGTTTGGACTCTCTGAAGTGTACGTACTGCTTCTTCGGGAAATTGAAGTGGTATGCCAGTTTGATACCTGCATCAAAGTAACCGAGACCGGTTGCGTAGGTCTTCGTTGCCGAGAGAACATCTACGTCAGCAACCGACGAACCTTGCGGCGGAGTTACTACCATGAGCGACTTCACCGAAGCGTCGTTCTTGAAGCTGTTATATACGCAGTAGTTCGCGTAAGCACCCAAACCGAGCGAGTTACCGCTCTTCAGTGTCCACTCGTATCCGAGTTCTGCAGTCAGCATCACGTTGATCGAGAACTGGTTACCGTTATCCGTACCGGCATTGGTCATCTGGTTGTCTTTGAGATAACCGGTGATCACCTCGTTCGATACGTTAACGCCCTCTGCAGGGAAGTACGCATTGATCTGCGGGTTGGTGATGTTCTGATGATACGGTGTGTAAACCGGAAGCATGAACTTCGGACCTACGTTGAGGAACAGACCGTTGTTATGAATCAACGAGAACATAACCGGAATCTCCAATTGGATCTGTCCGTCGTGCTCCTTGATGTCGTCTGCCTTCAAGGTGTAGTTGATGTTACCATCTGTCGTCGATACGGTATAGGTGGTATCCACTGCGGTTCTCATGCCGCTCTGCGAATAACCGATGCCAAGTCCGACGATGATACCCAGGTCAACAGGACGACCGTCCTTGGTCCAATAGTGAGCGTATTGCAGATCGAGCAATGCGTCACCACCGCAAGTCCAGTTACCGGCTTTCACGCTATGGAGCAGACCGGCTGCACCACCGCGTACACCGATGGTGAAGCGGTCGTAACCTTTTTTGTTGATCGGACGGGTCTTGAGCGTGTCGCCTTGAGCCAACTGCGTCTTGGTCGAATCTACCTCCTCAGCCTGTGCAGGAGCGGCCTCAGCCGGAGCTGCTTCAGCAGGAGCGGCCTCTTGTGCCGGTTCCTCTGCCGGTGCTGCTTCTTGAGCAGGTGCGGCTTCAGCGGGTGCTGCCTCTTGTCCAGGAACAGGTGCAGGAGCGCCTTCCTGTGCAGGTGCTTGACCCGGTTTGGTAGCCGGAGCTTGACCCGGAGCGGCTTCTTGTGCAGGAGCTGCCTCTGCAGGAGCGGCTTCTTGTGCCGGCTGCTCCTCACGAGGATTAACCGGAATCAAGCAGTCTTCGCAAATCCACGAATAAATGCTCATCAACAGCACACCTTCCGGGAAACGCTTGGTTCCCAACTGACGTACTACATGCACTTTGTCATATACCCACGTAGAAGGTTTCTCACCGGTGAGGTATTTCTGGCACTCGGGCTTAATCATCACGGAGTCACCGATAGCAACTCGGAATTGGTATGCCGGTGCATCCGCCTGCTGTGCCGACAGAGTCGACACGGCAGATGCACAGATCAGGGTGGCTGCAATTAGAATTGATTTGATTGTCTTCATTGTGCTACCTCCTATTCTTATTTAACAATGTAACGTAAGGTTGATTTCAGACTATCGTTGGTCAGTTCAACGAGGTAGAAGCCTACTTCGTTAGCCGCCTTGATAGTGAAGGAAGTTTCACCGCTAACGGTATAGGTACCATGCAGCAATCCTTCGGTAGTAAAGATACGGATAACCGTCTCTTTCTCCGGATCGAGATTGAGCACTACCACATCCTCACCCGGACGGGCAAGCGACGGAACGAGAGCCGGAGCTGCAGCAGCACCTGCTACCTTATAGTGCTTGGTCTCACCGTGCAGACCGCAGTTATCACCTGCTACTGCCGGGATCTCCAGTACTGCATAGTAAACACCTGCATCCAGCACGTCACCGTTGGCTTTGGTGTAGTAGTAACCGTAACCCAGGAACTCATCGGTCGGAGTAGCCTCCTTATACCACTTAACGAGCGCCGTATCGTTGTCCAGATCTAGTTTATACGACGGATCAATACCGTTGATCTCGTTACGGTTGATCATCAACAGACGGTCACCATACTTGGATACCAGCGAGAGATCTTGCTGATACGGATGATCGAGATCAATCTTCATCTCCACGATACTGTCGCAACCGTTCGCTGCGCCGTTCAGGTAGGTGAAGTAAACGATTGTATCGTTGTAATACGTAACACCGTCACCGGCGGTCCAAGTGTAGGAATAGCACTGACCGATCACGCTGTCCTTGCCGTTAACCGGCGGGAGGATAGTGATCTTCATATCCACGATACTGTCACAACCGTTCGCTGCGCCTCCGACGAAGGTGTAGGTAACGATGGTGTCATGATCATAGGTCTTGCCGTCACCGGAAGTCCAAGTGTAGGAGTGGCATTTCTCCACGCTGTCCTTGGCGGTAACCGGTGCCAGGAACTGAAGATCCAGATAAATGAAGCTGTCACATCCGTTAGGCAGCGGATAGAGTGCAGAGTCGAATACGTTCGCATAATAGGTCACACCTTCCCACTTGTACGACTTACAAGCATTATGCTCTACCAGCGTGTCACCATGTACCGTATTGTGGTACGGAGCACTGGTAACGGTGTCACCTGCACACTCGGTCAGGATACGGTAGCGCAATACCACTGCTTCCGTAGCCAGCGGAGTTGCCGGAATCGGCAAGAAGGTGCTTCCGTCCGTACTGTACTCCCAGAAGATACTGTCTGCATGCTCCACAACCATGATGGAATCCTTGTTGTCAGCCGTCAGTTTAGCGAAGAGCGCACTGGTAGCAGCTGTTACGTCAATAGCAGAACCACGCTTGATAACGATCTGGCTCTTCATCGAGCTGATCGGATAGAGCGCTGCATCCGGCTCTTGGAGCGGCAGTACATGATAAGTGTACATGTATGTGGTGATCTTAGCATCCGCTTTGTCAATCGAGTCATACGGAGTGGTCCATGTCCATGAGGTCGGATCGCTCGGATCGATGGTATGGAGTACATGGTCGTACTCGTCCTCGTAATCAGTCATCGGACAAACATAGGTCGTATCCTTATCCACCTCTACCGTGTCACGGTCCACGTGGTCAACGATCTCAGCCCAGATATGGGTAACCAGATCAGAGTTGTACTTGATCATGAGGTTGGTCCAACCCCAGGTAGCCAGCAACTGACGCTCGAGCACCTTGGTGGTGTCGGTCAGGACGGTACGTGTGAGCGAGCCTTCCAGAGCAGCCGAGCAGTCACCCGGGTAGATCTCTGCCTTGATGGTGGTAGCGGTGTCGCCCCAGTTATCCAAGTGGAGCATCAGGTCTTTGCCTTCCGGTACACGGCTCTCATCCAACTCAACGCGGTACCAGGTGGTAGCATCTGCCGGATTGACATTACCGTGCTCCCAGTCGAACTCCATGAAGTTGACACAGGAGTTACCGGTAGTCTGCGGCATAATGAGACGAACCTTCAGATCTTTGTCAGTCTTGATACGTACATAACCGGTGATCGAGTCACTGGTGATATAGCGGCGAAGCAGACTGTCCACGAATGCGGACTGGAATCCTTCTACCTCAAACGCTCTGCCGGAAAACCGCTTGATACCTTTGTCAATCAGCTCGTAGAGCGGTTTGGTTCCCTGATGGAATCCGCCATTCTTGTTGATGGTACGTTTACGAACAGGCATTGCGCAGTTCATCGAATCCTGGAGAGTAGCCGTAGCTTCGATTGTAGCCGTACCGTTCAGCTCGTAGCTGAGGTAGCAGGTCTCGTGCGCATACGTGTAATTATTACGGATATAGGGGAAACATACCTGATACCAGTGCTCTTGGTTGTCACCCGGTACTACATAGTCCACATTCGGAACCACGAGGATTGCCTTCGCCTGGTTCGGATCTACCGCTTGCGGAGCATATACGCCGTCGAACTTCGAATTGAATACCAGCGAATCCGTCGTACGCACTTTGACATAGAGTTCTACATCACCGAGAGCATATACTGCTTGAGCAGGGATATCGTGCGATTTGCCCTGACCTTTCTTGATAGTGCGCTCGCGGTAGTCACCCAGACCGTACTCTTCCAACATATCCACGTCGGACAGGAGACCTTCATACACAGAGATCTGCACTTTGGCATCACCATTGCCGGCGTTTTTAGTGGAAATGAACAGTTTCTTGTTGTACAGATCCGGATCTTTCTTCCAGTCTGCGGTGTTGATCTTGTACCACATGTCCGTATTGGGCGACTGCGTGTATTGCTGACCCATGCGGATCGGCAGTGCGTCGTTACGGCTGTTACCGCCAAAGGCTTTTACCAACTCAGCACGGAACTGGAAATTAGCAGCACCTGCCGGACGGGTCACACGAATAATGATCGAGTCTTTCTTGAGGAACTGCTCAAACGTACCTACCGGAACCGTATCCGAATAATGCTGACCGGCTTTGAGCTTCTGGCTCTTGGTCATCATCTTCTTCACGATCGGGAATGCGAAAGCTGCCTCTGCTTTGATTGTAGTGGCTGCGCCCAGGTTGAACAGATGAGCCACCGGCTTCACTTTCTCGTCCAGGTTACGTACCTTGTCAATCTCCGACTTCGGAATGATATACCATGCGGTATCGGTAGTCTGGGTGTAAAGCGAATCCCACTGGAGTACCTGCAAGGTTACCTGGTTGGCGTAGATCGTATCAAACGACTCTACAGCCAGCGTATCAGCCCAGAAACGGAGTCCGGTTGTACCCTGAACATTGATATAGATGATGCTGTCTTCCAGCGTCTCCAGAGCACTGTTCTGGATGGTAACGCTCTTGGTGGCATTACCGCCCAGCGTGAAGTTCTGGATAGACGGAGCCGACACTACCGGACACTCGTACGAGAGCTGGAGAACACCCTTACAAGTGGTGTTATCGCGGTTCTGCAAGTGCAACTTGAGGTCATTGCCGGAATGCATGATATTACGCAAATCAACCGAGTACCACAAGTTCTCATTCGCCTTCTGCGAGTTACCGGAAACCCAGTTGAACGGAATAGCGGACGAGCAACTTGCACCTTCCGCCTCTTCGGTCAATCGAATTTGCAGCGAGATCTGCTGGGTCGAATGAACCTTGAGGTAGATGGTATCACTCTTGATATTCTCAAACATGTTACGCGAGAGCTGACGGCTGTACGACTCGTTGGCAGCAATCGTCAGGGAGCGCTTCTGGTTCGCAATCGAATCCGGGCACTCCAACGAGAGCTCTGCGGTGATGACAGCGGAAGCGCTGCTGCTGAGGTTCTGAACGAATACGGTCGGGAACTTAGCCGCCATGCTACGTACCTGGGTCATATCCACGCGGTACCAAATAGAGGTGTCTGCCTGTTGCAGTACGCCTTGCTCCCAGTCGAAGTCCACTGCATCCATACAGATCGTGTCCACTTCGGCTTTCTTCTCTGCGTCCACGAGATCTGCCCAGAACTTGATATCCTGGTTGGTCTCCAGACCGATATAAACGATATCGGACATCATGGCGTAGGTCGAATAAGCCATACGGCGTTGGATCGTCTGTCCGGCATCTACGGAACGGGTGATTTCCTGCAAGTCGATATACGGGCAGGAGAATGCCATCGAAGCCTTAACGGTAGCGCTGGCAGTACCCTTGTTCTGGATATACACAATTACATCCTTCGTATTATGTTTTGCCGAATCCAGATCGATAGCATACCACTGTGTGGTACGTGCTTCCTGCGTATGACCGGTTTCCCAGTTGTAATCGATATTGGTCTTACAAGCTTTACCTTCACGTACGTGTTTGAAACGGCCGTAGAAGTTCACGTCACCGGTTACGGTGGTCAACAGGTAGATTGAGTCAACGCCGGTCATACCCTCGAACATGTTCTTCTTGTACACCACAATCTCCTCCTCACCGACAGGGATATCATACTCCGTATCGCTGGTACCGAAAGCCGGACGGCGGAACGCCATCTTGATGCTTACATGAGCAGGGGTGGTACCTGCGTTACGATAGGTGAACTCCGGCTCGTACTTGGCAAGCGAATCCATGTCCGCTACGCTGATCTTGTAGAGCGTAGTAACGGTAGGCATCGGCTCGATGGTGTCGGTTACAAGCAGGTTCACACCCGGCATCACCGTATAATCCGGAATAATCGCAACCGGCGGTTGAGCCACTTTCTCTACCTTGATGCTCACCTCCGACTCTACGTTCTCGATACCGAAATAGAGTTCGTCCGGTTGCACACTGGTGATCATGTCACGCGGGATCTTCTTAACGATAGCCTCACCGGCTGCCAGCGTGTACTCACGTCTGGTGGTACCGGACGACGGACAGTCAAGCGACTGACCCACCTTCAGGTTCACCGTTTTGGAACCGGTGTTGGTGATGGTTACCTGTGCGTCAAAGCCCTCTACGTTCTTGATGGGCGACAGGCTCACTTTCCACCATGCCGAGAAACTCGGGTTCTGCACAGCTTCTGCATCCCAAGCCAGAACGCGGGCGTCCTTACAGGTCTCATCCAGATCGGCGGCCTCGAACACTTTCGCACTCAGTTTGATTCTACCTGTTGAAGTGAGTGTCAAGTAGATCTCTGTCTGTCTCATGCGGACGAGCATGGATGCATTGGCGGTGTACGTCTTGTACTGACGCGCAGCGATCGTGTAGTCTTTCGACTCCGACTCACCGGCTACCGTGGCCTTCATGCTAACATCTACAGAAGTACCAACCTCATTGCTCGGGTTGGTCAGATACAGGGTAAGGGAGGGATTCTCCTCTTCGTAGAGAGGTGCCAGATCCACACGGTACCATTTCGTACCGCCTTGGTGCTCCACTCCCGTACTCCAATCAAAGTCAATTGCATTGGCTTTGGTACTACCGCTGTTGTTACCGATAGCCATCATGGAGACGGTTACCATCGACAACAGGGTAAGTAAGAAAAACTTCTTCATTTGTTTGTTGATTGGGTTAATAATTAATGTTTATTTTAGTTTGTTTTTTGTCCTAAAACATTGTATTTCAATCCGTTTATCACGATATACAATTGTCCGTTTTCTACTTTTTTGTAGGCCTTGCGAGTACCCGTTCTGGTGTCCTCCAGTCCTTCGTTCGGATCTACCGGCGGTTCCTCTTTGATCTGCGGCGCCACCGTCACCTGAACACGACGGGTGCAGGTATTGGCTTTCTTGATTTCGATCGTATAATCGCCGAGCGCATAGAAAACATCGCCCGAGGGCGTATAGCGATATCCGCGATAAATAGTGGTCGAATCGACATAGACGGTGTCGTACTCCAGCGTCGGCTGGGTGAAGGTCAGTTGCACACGCTGCGTATTGAGCGTGTCGCGACCCACCCACAGCATATCCACAAATGCGGTATCGGAGCTGTACGTACGGTCGTTCACCGTCAGCGTCTTGCCCCAACAGGTCTTTTTGGTCACGGCCGGCAATTGTTCTTCAGCATACTTGGGGTTGTTGTACACATAGATACGTCCCGTCATGTTGGCTGCGTGCTGTACGTGCAACCACAGCGAGCGGTGTGCAGTGCGCGCATTGACCAGTTGCGCCGAATCCGGTATATACACATGCAGCGAGTCGGACAGGTTGGCACGACCGATCTCTTCGCCGGTGCA
>JAFPGA010000083.1 GCA_017423085.1 Paludibacteraceae bacterium
CATCCGTTGTGGGGCATAGGGGTTACGTCGATAATCTCGGTAACATCGATACCTGCAGCTACGCAGGCGCGGATAGCGGACTCACGTCCTTGACCCGGGCCCTTGACGTATGCTTTCACCTTGCGCAATCCGAGGTCGTAAGCCACCTTACCGCAATCCTGAGCTGCCATCTGTGCAGCGTACGGGGTGTTCTTCTTCGAGCCACGGAAGCCCATCTTACCAGCTGACGACCATGAGATAACCTGACCGTCGGCGTTAGCCATAGTTACAATCACATTGTTAAACGAAGACATTACATGCAGTTGACCCACACCATCAATCTTCACAACACGTTTTTTGGCTGCTACTGTTTTCTTTGCCATAATCTTACAAATTTAGTGGGTTAATTACTTCGTTGCTTTCTTCTTGTTAGCAACCGTCTTCTTCTTACCCTTGCGGGTACGTGCATTATTCTTCGTGGACTGACCACGTACCGGCAGACCGATACGGTGACGAACGCCACGATAGCAACCGATATCCATCAAACGTTTGATGTTCAGTTGTGTTTCCGAACGAAGATCACCTTCAACTTTGTACTGCGCACCGATGATCTCACGAATCTTTGCTGCTTGGTCGTCAGTCCAATTCTCGACCTTGATGCTTGGGTCAACGCCTGCCTCTGCGAGAATCTTCTTTGCGCTCGAACGACCTATTCCGTAGATGTAAGTCAAACCGACTTCACCGCATTTGTTCTGCGGCAGATCTACTCCGACAATTCTTATAGCCATAATTACTTACTTAAGGATAAAACTGTTTTAACTGTTACTAAGTGCCGATGCTTATCCTTGACGCATCTTCATCTTAGGTTCTTTTTTGTTGATTACATACAAATGCCCTTTGCGGCGTACAATCTTGCAGTCCGCATTGCGCTTTTTGATACTTGCTCTAACTTTCATTGTAGTAGCTTGTTTTAATGGTGCACTTTGTTGCGCCCAAAAGAATTATGCCACAAAAATCGTGCCACAGCGCTCAAGTGCATCCGTTTTTTTACTTGTACCTAAAGGAAATTCTTCCTTTAGTCAAATCATAGGGGCTCATTTCGAGTTTTACACGGTCACCGGGGAGAATCTTGATATAGTGCATGCGCATCTTACCCGAGATATGTGCGGTGATGATGTGTCCGCTCTCCAGCTGAACCCTGAACATTGCGTTCGACAGTGCTTCGGTGATTACACCATCCACTTCAATTGCGTCTTGTTTTGCCATAGTGCTTTGATTTGCTTAGTATGATTAAATGAATCGGTCACCGAGGACCTCTTGTATATAGTCGAACGTGGAGAGTATATCCGCTTTGCCGTTGCGGATGCAAACCGAGTGCTCGTAATGAGCGGTGGGTTTGCGGTCGATGGTACGTGCTGTCCAGCCGTCGTCCTCAATAACGATGTGACGTCTGCCCATGCTGATCATCGGCTCGATGGCGATGGTCAGTCCGGACTTGAGCACTATGCCGTTGCCTCGACGGCCGTAGTTGCATACCTCGGGATCTTCGTGCATGTCACGACCTATGCCGTGCCCCACGAACTCGCGTATAACGCCGTAGCCGGCTTTCTCGCAGTAGTTCTGGATAGCAAAGCTGATGTCGCCCAGCCTGTGTCCTGCCACAGCCTGCTCTATACCGATGTACAGGGCTTGCTTGGTGGTCTTAAGCAGACGCATCACCGGCTCGCTGATCTCGCCCACCGGGAAGGTGTAAGCGCTATCCGAGTGGAAACCGTTCAGTTTGATGCTGCTGTCGATGGTGATGATATCGCCATCCTTGAGCACCACATCCTTCGACGGTATA
>JAFPGA010000008.1 GCA_017423085.1 Paludibacteraceae bacterium
CCGTCTTTCTCATCGCGGTCCCCCACAAACAAGGTCGTCTCCGGCGTAGCGTGCAGCATCTCCAGCACTTTAGCGGCACACGCTTTGGAAGGTTTGAGCGAACCCAATTCCGGTGCTGCCACCAGCAAATCAAACTGCCGGGGATCTATCTTTAGCACATCCAACTTATCAGTTACCGAACCATAGTCCGAATAAATCGCCATTTTCAGCCCCTTGGCTTTGCACTCGTCCATGAGCGCCAGTACTTCGTAGCGTACAGGCTGGTACTTGGCGATGAGTTTGACCATCGTCGGCAGATAAATGCTGTGATACCATTTCGCAGCCGCTTTGGCACTCCACCAGTGACCGCGGGACATAGCAGCGAAGAAATGGTCAAAGAACTCCTGCTCGGAATGGAAGTGAACCTGATGCATGTGACGACGTGCCAGGCGCTCTGCCGTCAGAACAGGCAGACACCACCACAAACGGTGCACCATACGTCGCGCCAAACCGCGCTTGTCGTACAGTGTACCATCCAGATCGAACACCACGGTCTTAATCCCGTTTAGTACGTCTGCCGGCTGCTTTGGCTTGGCGTCTTGCGCCTCTTGCCTGACGTCTCTCATCGATTCTTCCTGCGCGGTTAATAACATTATCACTGAATTGCTCGAAGCGGTTCTCCAAGCGTTGAATGAGATTGAACTTATTGCGTCGCTTCTCATCCTGCATCAGCAGGTTAAACTTGAACTGTCCGTCACGGAAACCGTCTTTCAGACACGCTGCCTTGAATCGGGCATAGGCGTTGGACAGCAAGATATGGGTCTCGGGGTCGTGCAGACGGAACGACTGACGTTTGGACTCATACTCCAAATTGATGTGCTGCAGTTTCTCATCCACCACTTTGGTGAACGCCTCAGCCTGTTCCTGCGTCATCTTCTCATCCGCAAACTCGTAGTAGAAATGGTACTTGGAGCCCTCCACATCCGCAAAGCCGACGAAGAACTTGGTCTTGATACCCGTCTCGTCCTCTGCCTGATGCACAGCGTTCATGAACTGCGGTTCGTACAGTTTCTCACCGGTCATGGACACAATACCGTTCACCTTGGAAATCATATGTACGGTAGGCGTATTCTTGTACTTACCACCCACTTCCACCAGGTCGTTCATATTGTAGCGGAACAAACCCGAATAGGTCGTCACGTAA
This sequence comes from Paludibacteraceae bacterium, assembly GCA_017423085.1. Taxonomy (GTDB): domain Bacteria; phylum Bacteroidota; class Bacteroidia; order Bacteroidales; family Paludibacteraceae; genus Colicola. The sequence continues at coordinate 1,184 of JAFPGA010000008.1, forward strand.
GCGCAATAACGCTGGCCCAACTCCAACTCGTCTATCTGCTTATAGTGCTTAACCGGACTGTCCAACTCGCTCTCCTCCACAAACTCGTAATAGTGGAACTGCGGGAACAGCACCGACTCGTTCGTGTCGTCCAGCGAGAAACCGAAGCGGCATTCGGTAGCGATGTAGCCCAACTCCTGATAGTAGGTCTTGTCCCAGTTGAACTGGTCCATGTATTTGTCCATGTAAATCTTCGTGTTGCCGCATTTCCAGGTACTGAGGTACTGCAACCACGGCCAGAAGTCTTTCGGATACAAATGTCCCTTTTCCGCCAATATCTTACGAAGCTCTGCGGCACGCTCGGGTTTGGGAGATATATACGCATCCAATTC
>JAFPGA010000001.1 GCA_017423085.1 Paludibacteraceae bacterium
AAAACCGATCAGGTTAGTACGCACCAGATAATGAAGGCGGTAACTGGTCTTTTTGCCGTAGAACGACCAACTCACCCCGCCCATCGCCATTACTTCCGCACTGACGTCAAACGAATACGGCTTGTTCACATTCGACGAGATCTCGCGTATATTCAGTTCCGTCTCCAGGTACGGTCCTAATAGCACTTTCAGACGATTGTCCTGCCATTGCCAGCAGTAGAATGCTCCCCAACCGGCTGTGCCGCCCAAACCGCGGATGATGTTACTGCGAGCGGAACTAATCTGCTGAAAACCACGTATATCCAGCCGTCCTATATGCGCCCAGTTAGCCAAACGTCCTGTTTGACCCAACCGGCTGTCTTGGCGGAAGGGTTGCCACCACTCATTGCCAATGCCCACTTGCAGCCCGCGATAGGCAAAGGGGCTGAGGTAAGTGTCTAACTGGTAGTTCCAGCCGAACTTGACCTTCAGCACGTTGGTGTGCTCCAAGCTCGCTTCTTGCGCCCGGATCCCTATCGCCAACAGCAGCACTATGACAACACTGATGAATCGCTTCATTCAATCTCAAATCTTCAATCTCCAATCTCCAATCTTCTGTCACCGTTCAGTAGCGGTGTGATCTTCACCCGCACTGTGTCTTCCGGCAGCAGCGGTGCAATCATCTCCGGCCACTCGATGAAACAGTAGTTACCCGAGTACAGGTATTCTTCCGCCCCGAAATCCATCGCCTCGCGGATATCCTTCAGTCGGTAGCAATCGAAATGATACACCTCACCTCGGTACGGCTGTTCCACGTCGTACACATTGACGATGGCAAAGGTCGGACTGTTCACCACATCCGCGGTCCCCATCTCTTCGCACAGTTTTTTGATGAAGGTCGTCTTGCCGGCACCCATCTGTCCGTCGAACGCGAATACTCGATGCGGTTCGGTCGCCCGCAAAATCTCCAACGCACTCACTTCCTCTCCTCGCTCGTTGAGAAGCATCAGGTCGTGACTGCTCGCTTCATCCCCCTCTTTTCGGGCTATTTTTATCGTATAAATACTCATATTCTTGCTTTTCATTCAATTCTCAGAGGCTTATTTGCGCCTGAATTTGCTCGTAAATAGTTGAACCTCTGCGTGTTCCGAGCAATTTTATCCATTCGTCCTTTTGCGCTGCTCTAGCGCGCTTCACAGAACCGAAATGGGTAATCAATTTATGCTTAGTGGCCTCTCCAACTCCTTGAATATCATCTAATTGGCTATGAATTTGCGCCTTGCTGCGTTTCTGTTTGTGGTACGAAATGGCAAATCGGTGCACCTCGTCTTGTATGTTTGTCAGCAGTCGGAACACTTCACTCGTCACCGGCATGCTGATCTCACTTGGAGGGAAACCGAACAGCAAGGTCTGTGTCCGGTGTTTGTCATTTTTCTTCAATCCCGCGATGGGTATCTGCAGCCCCAACTGGTCCTCCACTGCTTCCCGGATGGCATGCATCTGACCCAAACCGCCGTCAGCGATGATCAGGTCCGGCATCGGGCTGCCCTCGTCCAGCAGGTGTTGGTATCGTCTCCTTACTACTTCGCGCATGCTCGCGTAGTCGTCTGCACCTTCCACACTCTTTATCTCAAACCGCTTGTAATCGCTCTTACTCGGTTTTGCCATGCGATATACGACACAGCCGGCAACAGCGTTCGTGCCTTGTATGTTGGAGTTGTCGAAGCAGTCTATCCAGCGGGGCAGAGTAGGGAGACCCATCATCTGCTGCATCTGAGTCAGAATACGCACACCGCGCTGTTCGGGGTTCAGTTTGTCTTCCTGTTTGAGTCGGTCTAACTTATACTGCCGCACGTTCTGCATCGCCAGGTCAAGCAGTTTCTTGCGGTCTCCGCTTACGGCGATGTGTATATGCAGCGAATCATCAAAAACCTCCGGAATGAACGGAACAATCACGTCCTGTGTGTCGCTCTGTAACTGCTGCCGAAGCTCCATCATGCCCATCGCCAGCATTTCTTCTTTCTCTTCGTCCATCTTACGGCGGTACTCAATCGTCTGTCCGCGCACGATGCACCCGTTGTGTACATGCAGCATGGATATGAATACACGATCGTCCTGCTCGTCGTAACCGAACACATCGGCATCTTTTGCCGATGAATTCGTGATAATCGTCTTGCTCTTGAACTGCTCCAGCAGTTCTATTTTGCGCTTCACTTCTGCCGCTTCTTCGTACTTCATGTCTGCGGCTAACTGCATCATCTCGTCCTCTAACTGCCGTCCTATCTCATGCGCATCGCCCTTAATCAGCTTGCGCGCTTGGTCTATCCATGCTTTGTATTGTGCGTTCCCAAACCCCTCGCAGATACCGCAGCAGTTCTTGAGGTGGTACTTGAGGCACACCCGCACCTTCTTTTTCTCGATGGAATCGGGCGTTAAAGGCATATTACAGGTGCGGATAGGATAGAGTTTATGGATCAGCTCCAACACCAGATCGACCGTGTTACCGAAACTGTAGGGACCGTAGTACTCGCCTGTTTTCTTGTTGATGGTTCGTGTCTTGAAGATACGCGGGTAGGGTTCACGGGTGATGCAGATGCTCGGATAACTCTTGCCGTCTTTGAGCAAGATGTTGTAGTGCGGCTGATATTGCTTGATGAGGTTGTTTTCCAACAGAAACGCGTCCTGTTCGCTTGCTACCACCACATATTTGATATCCGCTATGTGGGCAACTAACTGCCGTGTCTTGCTGCTTTGGTGATCTTTGTTGAAATAGCTGTTCACGCGCCGGTGCAGGTTCTTGGCTTTACCGACATAGATGATTTGTCCGGCTGCATCAAAGTACTGATACACTCCGGGACTCTCCGGAATGCGCTTCAGCAATAACTTGATATGCTCGCTTTCGCCTTTCACTAACAATCACCTTTCGCCTTTATCACTCATCCACTTCAATCCCGAACAGGCAATCCAAACCGTCCGACTTACCCTCAAGGTATTGACGACCGTTCAGACCCTCCAATTCAATCAGGCAATTCACATATACCTTCTTCACACCGAGTTTCTTCACCAGTTCAATTGCTGCAGCCATCGAACCGCCGGTAGCCAGGATGTCATCATGAATCAGCACGATGTCGTTCTCGTTGAGTGCATCTTTGTGAATCTGAATCGTGTCATCTCCATACTCTTTTTTGTATGTCACGGAGATGGTCTCTGCCGGAAGCTTGTTGTGCTTACGGATAGGCACAAAGCCCGCGCCTAACTCGATGGCTACAGCCGGAGCGATGATAAATCCGCGCGATTCAATTCCGACCACCTTGGTGATACCTTTGTCGCGATACAATTTGACAATCTCATCCCGCATCCAAGCCATGTACTCGGCTTTGAGCAAAGCGGTCGTAATGTCCTTGAACTGAATACCCGGTATTGGAAAATCGGGCACGTTACGGATGGCGTTTTTTACTTCTTGTGCTGTCATATTTTTGTTGTTTGTTTCACGTGGAACATTTAATGTAGTTTGCTTTGCAAACTAAAATGTATATTTTCGTTCGTTTTATCTACCCATGAGTACCAATAGTACGCTTACGTCATTTGGGCTGACACCCGGGATACGTTGTGCTTCGCCGATGGATTTGGGACGGATGCGACTTAGCTTCTGTCGTGCTTCGGTACTGAGACTTTGCACTTCGTTGAAGTTAAACGTATCGGGAATCCGTATCTGGTCCAGACGTTGCAGTTTGGCGGCTTCCAGTTGTTCGCGTTTGATGTACCCGGCGTACTTGATCTGTATCTCGCAACTTTCTACGGTCTCATCGGCTAATTCCGCTACTTTGGCTTTCAGTTCCGGAAGCACTTCAGCGAGGCTCTTGATGTTTACTTGCGGGCGTAATACCAACTCGCTTATCTTGCACCCCTCGTGCAGTGCCGAACTGCCGATGCTTTCCAGCCAACTATCGATAGTGCCTTTGCGTACGGTGGTTTGTTGCATATAGCCGATGAAATCGGCACAATCTGCTTGTTTTTGGCATAGCAGATCGTAGCGTTCCCGGTCGGCTAATCCCATCTCGTAGCTGCGTTTGGTCAGTCGCTCGTCGGCATTGTCCTGACGCAGCAGGATGCGGTACTCGGCTCTGGAGGTGAACATACGGTAGGGCTCGTCCACGCCTTTGTTGACCAGATCGTCAATCAGCACACCGATATAGCTCTCGTTGCGTCCCATAGTGAACGGGCTGCCTCCATGCACGTTGATGTGGGCATTCACGCCGGCGACTAATCCTTGTCCGGCTGCTTCCTCGTAGCCTGTAGTGCCGTTGATCTGTCCGGCAAAGAACAGGTTCCGGATCTGTTTGGTCTCCAGGGTGTGGTGTAGTTGGGTAGGATCGAAGAAATCGTACTCAATCGCATAGCCCGGACGGTATAGTACCACGTCTTCCAGTCCTTGAATCGTACGCAGACCGGCCAGTTGCACTTGCCACGGTAGGCTGCTGGAGAATCCGTTGACGTAGTACTCATTGCTGTCCACTCCTTCCGGTTCGAGGAAGATCTGGTGTGCTTCTTTGTCGGCAAAGGTGACAATCTTCGTTTCTATGCTCGGGCAGTAACGCGGTCCGATACTCTTGATTTGTCCGTTGAATAGGGGCGAATCTGCTAATCCGGAGCGTAGCGCTTCGTGCGTGTTGGGGTTGGTGTAGGTGATCCAACACGGCATCTGTTTCAGTTCTCTTTTGACGCTATGCAGATAGGAGAACTGGTGCCAGTCGTTGTCGCCGTCCTGACGAACCAGTTGGTCGAAATGGATTGAGCGTGCATCGATACGTGCCGGTGTTCCGGTTTTCATGCGGTCGGTGCGGAATCCCAAGGCTGCCAGTTGTTCGGTGAGGCCGTGCGAGGCGGGTTCGGAAGTGCGTCCGCCGGGGATCTGGGTCTTGCCGCAGTGCATCAGTCCGTTGAGGAATGTGCCGTTGGTCAGCACCACGGCTTGCGCTTCCATTTCAATGCCCAACATCGTCTTGACGCCGCACACCTTATTATCTTTGATAATAAGTTCCGTCACGATGTCTTGCCATAGGTATAAGTTATCGGTGTGTGATAGCACCTTCACCCATTCTTCAATGAACCGCTTGCGGTCGCTTTGGCTGCGCGGGCTCCACATAGCCGGACCTTTGCTCTGGTTGAGCAGACGGAACTGGATAGCACTCCGGTCCGTCACGATACCCATCTGTCCGCCGAGTGCATCGATCTCACGCACGATCTGCCCCTTGGCAATACCGCCTACGGCAGGATTGCAACTCATCTGGGCTATCTTGTTCATGTCCATGGTGATGAGCAGCGTCTTACTTCCCATGCGGGCTGCCGCACTGGCTGCTTCACATCCGGCATGACCGGCTCCGACTACTATAACATCGTATTTGAAATCCATATTAATTCAGTTGTTCCATACGTGCTGCATCCAGACGAAGCAGGATGAACAGCAGCATGGTGAATCCCCATAACGAACTGCCGCCGTAGCTGAAGAACGGTAGTGGAATACCGATCACCGGCAGCAGACCCAGGACCATGCCCACATTGATCGTGAGATGGAATAGGAAGATGCTTGCTACGGCATAGGCATAGATACGTGTGGATATGTTTCGTTGTCTCTCAGCAATGAAGATGAGCCGCAGAATGAAGAACAGGTAGAGCAATAAAACTCCGATGGAACCGACAAAACCCCATTCTTCTCCTACGGTACAGAAGATGAAATCCGTGTCCTGCTCGGGCACGAACTGCAGCTTAGTCTGGGTACCCTTCAGGTAGCCTTTTCCGATCAGTCGTCCGGAACCGATGGCGATACGTGCCTGGTTGACGTTGTAACCGGCTCCGGCGGGGTCTTCTTTCATACCCAGCAGCACCTCGATACGGATACGCTGGTGCGGTTGCAGCACTTTCTGGAACACGAAATCGCAGGCGTGCGTGTAGCCGATACAGAACAGCGTGAAGGCTGCCAGCACGAGCAGCATATACTTGCGCCAGTAGAAACTGATGAAGATATTGTACAGCACCAGCAGGACCACGATACCCATCGAGATCCAGTCAAACGGCATGGGAACCCATATGTTGACAATCAGGCAAATGCCGTAGATGAGCGTCACGCTGCCGACCATGATCAGTGCTTGCCAGCGGACGCGGTGCTCCTTGCAGAGGAAGTATATCTCCACGGCCGTCAGCAGCAGCATACACGACAGGATGCCGACGCTACCTGTTCCTAAGGGCAGCGGCACGGTGCCGAGACGGATACTGAGCAGGAACAGAGCTACTGCAGCTACTCCTACCCAAAGCACGTAGCCGCTCATACCCTGGCGGTAGAACACCAGCAGGAAGGCGGCAAAGACGAGTGCCGAACCGGTCTCTTTCTGCAGCACCATGATGATGAGTGCCGGCACGCCGATGAGTGCAAAAGGTACGATGAGATCGCGCCAAGTGCGTATTTTATATTCGTACCGCCCCATGTATTTAGCCACAGTCAAAGCTACGATACACTTGGCGAACTCAGCCGGCTGCAGACTGACCGGACCCAGCGATATCCATGACATAGAGCCTTTGATATCCCGTGCCAGGAAAGGCGTGGCTAACAGCAGCAACAGCATAGCGCCATAGGCGATATAGGTGAGCGTGTCGTAGGTCTTGTAGTCAATCATCAGCAGCACGAAACCCAAGATGAGCGAACCCATCATCCACGTGAACTGCTTACCGGCACGGTTGGAGAAAT
>JAFPGA010000084.1 GCA_017423085.1 Paludibacteraceae bacterium
CAAGCTGAAGAAGGCCGCGTGAACTTAAAAGCCCGATGGGTGCAGCTAGTTTGACACTAGTGTACGACACAACCCCTAATTTACCAGCACCCGGAGGGCGAACCATTGCTGCCCGTGAACCAACGATCGGGACGCACCCCAATGGAGAAGCGTTTCACCATCATCATTTATTACTTCTAAAATCGTGAATTACACCACTTCTTCTTTGGGGACTGAATTTGAAAATTGCGCCACGATGAACTAACGATTCGGGCGCATGGCGCGGCGAGGCGGCTCGTAGATTCTCCATTTTTACCCTACCGCCCACGCCACTAGGCGGCATAAAAATCAACGAATTAGCATGCCACAGAGAAGGTGTAACCGCCGCGCCTCCACCCGCAGGCCATAACTGCGGGAACGGATTTGAAACGACGAAGAAGGAACGAAAATGAACAACGAATGGCACCTGTACGATATGAACCTGTATCGCGACAGCTTCCAGAATTACAAGGTCTACCAGATACCGAAGGCGCAGCTCATCATCGCCGACGTGCCTTACAACCTCGGCACGAACGCATACGGCAGCAACCCTTCATGGTATGTTGGCGGCGACAACAAGAACGGTGAAAGCAAACTTGCAGGCAAAAAGTTCTTCAATTCCGAGGACGAATTCCGCCCCGCCGAATTCATGCACTTCTGTTCTAAAATGCTCACGAAGGAGCCGAAGGAAAGCGGACGCGCGCCCTGCATGATTCTGTTCTGCGAGTTCGAGCAGCAATTCAAGTTTATTGAACTCGGTAAACAGTACGGATTGCCTAATTACATCAACCTCGTTTTTCGTAAGAACTTCTCCCCGCAAGTCCTCAAGGCAAACATGAAGATTGTAGGCAACTGCGAATACGGCCTGCTATTCTACCGTAACAAGCTGCCGAAATTCAACAACCGAGGCAGGATGATTTTCAACTGCATCGACTGGGAACGCGATACGGAGACTCCGAAAGTTCACCCGACGCAAAAGCCAGTGCCGCTATTAAAAAAACTCATTGACTTGTTCACGGATGAAGGCGATGTAGTGATAGACCCATGCTGCGGCTCCGGTACTACTTTGCTTGCAGCGCAGACGCTAGACCGCAAATCCTACGGCTTCGAAGTTGACCGCAATTTCTTTAACGATTCAATCAATAAGTTACTAGGCAATTACCAGCCCGATATGTTCCAGGCATTGAAATACGAAAGCAAGGCGGTATAGAATATGGACGCAGTACAGCTTGACATGTTTGCTGACGACCCGCATAACCACCCGTGGCTACTCTCCGCAATAGGCGAAGGCGTACAGAACGATTGCGGCGTGTACACCGAGAACGTGCTTGAATTCCGCGAAGGGCTGCTCCCGCACAACTACGTATGCGTGAAACTTTGCGCCGAGGGCGACTTCATCATCTTCGAATTCTCATATCAAGCTAAAGATTACGGATGCGGACATCCGCTGTGCAGACCGTGCCACCAATGCCACAGAAGCAACAGCGCGCCGTTTCTCGCAGAATGTATCTACAACGTTTTCCAGCATGGCGTAGTACCCTATGATAGCAACTTGAAGAACTACCCGAAGGAAACGAAGGAACTTCTGAAACTTTGCATGAAGGTATGCAACAATATCGCGAAGGAGGTGGCATAATGATTACCGACGAACAGATTGTTAAGGATTGGAATATTTTCAAGAGGTGCGACAATTGCGCCTACCGCGGGGCAACGACCTGCAAGAACTCCGGTGACGGCCCAATACACGAATGCTGGTGTCACCTTACGGGGAATCCGGGGCCTTTGCACGACCTTTACGGAGCTGGATGCTCGAAGTGGAAGCTCCGTAGCTGGATACGCGAGAACTACGAAAAGGAACACCAGGAGGCCGTGTAATGGAAAAGGTATTCCCCACATTATTGATGGTACTTGACTTTATCGCTGCTGTACCGTATGCGTTCAAGGGCGATGTAAAGATGTTTGTTTATTGGGTTGCTGCTGGCGTACTTACGCTATCCGTAACTTGGCTTTAGATGTTATAACGGGAGAAACGATATGATGGAACGAGAATTTAGCGCCCCGCTGCACCACACGCAGTACGGCAACCACCTTGAGTACCGCAACAACGGAGGCCACCGCAAGATGAACCCCGAAGTGCAGAAGCTGGTGGACAGCGGTATGAGCATCCGCACGGCATACCGCATGGTAGCGCACGCGAAGGCCGAAAACAAAGTGAAGCAGGAATTCGACTACGACCGAGAAACACCGAAAGGAGAATGGGTATAATGACACAGGAAGAACTTGACAAGATTATCGAACAGCACCAGCACTGGATCAAAGAGGACTGCGAAGGTTGGGAAGATATGAAGGCCAACTTGAGAGGGGCCTACTTGAGCGGGGCCAACTTGCGCGGTGCCAACTTGCGCGGTGCCTACTTGAGCGGTGCCAACTTGCGCGAGGCCGACTTGAGCAGTGCCGACTTGTGCGGTGCCTACTTGAGCGGTGCCAACTTGAGCAGTGCCAACTTGAGCGAGGCTGACCAATTCCGCCTTGGCAAAATCCTCACCGAGCCCATGACGGGATACAAGAAAACTCAGGAGCGCGTGGTGATAACGGCAGAAATTCCGGTAGGAGCAATCGTGTTTTGCATCAACGGCAGCAAGTGCCGGA
>JAFPGA010000085.1 GCA_017423085.1 Paludibacteraceae bacterium
CGACCATGTCTGCGCCTCCATGTAGTAGAGCGACGAATCGGCTTTGAGGTAGGATACTTGTACCGTCTGATCTACAAACTGCAGGTCAGTTGCGACACCAATGATATTGTAGAACTCCTTCCATACGTCTTTTGCCTGATAAAGGTCGATATAATCGATCGGGACATAGAGGATACAGGTCGATTTGTTCACATTGTACATTGTGCGTGCGGTGATGGTCTGCGGCGTGTAAGCATAGTTATGAATTGCCATCAGTTTGGAGCAGTTATAGAACGCATCCTGATTGATGGCCGTGACGGATGACGGAATGAAGACATTCTCCAATGCCGTACAACCTTCCAACACACTGGTTGCGACTGTCTTGATGCCCTTTGGGAACTCGAAGTTCTTGATAGATGTACAGAACGCAAATGCGTAGGTGTTTATGCTCGTTACCGATGCCGGAATGGTCACTTCTTTGAGTAGCGAACAACCATTGAACGCGTACTGACCGATGGTCGTCACTGTTTCGGGCAATGCAATGTTGGTCAGCTTGTTCATCTTATAGCACAGATAGCCCGGGATGGTCTTCACGCTGTCGCTGAAAACGAAGGACGTGATCTGCGAACTGGTGCTGTAGAACGGCGCATCTTCGCCTGTTCCGACAGAGCACGTAGCGGGCAACCAAACAACGGACTTGGTAGGGTTGCTTTTGAACGCACCGTTACCAATCGAAGTGACGGTGCTTGGGATCGTGATGTTCTCCAGTTTGCAGTTATAGAACGCCCGATTATAGATAGTCGTTATACCTTCGTGCAGGTTCACATTCTTGAGCGACGTACAACCATAAAAAGCATCCGTGCTGATGGTCGTCAAGGTAGCCGGCAGTTCGATCGTCTCCAAAGCTATACAACCTTCTAAGAAACTTTGCGGCAAGGTCTTTTGCGTCACCGGCAGGTTAATAGACTTAAGCGAGGTACAATATTGGAAAGCATATTGGCCAAGTCTATAAACGGATGGGGGAAGAACAACGGTGTCCAGTTTGCTCATGTTCTTGCAGATATATGCAGGAACCAGCTCTACGTTCGGACCGAAAGTGAAGGAAGTGATTTTAGAGCTTGTGCTGTAGAACGGTGCATCTTCGCCTGTTCCGATGGCGCACTCCGCAGGAAGCCAAGTGACCGAAACGGTCGGGTTGCTTTTGAACGCTCCGTTACCGATGGACGTTACCGTGCTCGGAATCGTGATATTGACCAGATTGCAGTTATAGAAGGCACTGGTACCAATTGTCACCAATCCTTCTTCTAAGTTCACGCTGCCTAATTTCGTACATCCGTTGAATGCGTAACTGTTGATAGTGGTGACAGAGGTTGGGATGGTAACCGACTGCAAGTTGGCGCAGTTCTCAAATGCTTCTGTCCCGATAGTGGTTACGGGATAGGTGTAGTTATTATACGTCACCGATGCCGGAATTGTTACCGTGGTAAATGCCTTATAAACGGACTGGTCTGAACTCTGGTCTTTGACCAGTGTAGCAGTCGTCGTACCTAACGAGTAATACAAATCGCCGAGCCGGATAATCTCAGCATAAGTGAGTGTGCAAGCCATAAGGGCGAGCAAAGTAAAGATAAATTTTTTCATATGTGTATTATTTGAGTTTCAATAATTTCGCCGCAAAATTAGTGCTTTTTTCTGACATATGCAAATATTTTGGCATAAAATAGATTTTTTACACCCGTTCTGCGTAGAAAAGAGTAGGTTTACCGTTCACTCGGCAACCAATGACAAAAGCTGTGCCTCCATCCCGGAGGTGCAGTTTTTTCTTGAGTTGTTCCGGCGTCAAAGGATAATTGCGGCAAAGTATGTTTGCGTGTTTTAGATTGTTTGAAGTGGTTTGAAATTGTTTGAAGTCGTTTGATTTTATCTGCCAAACACGACCCGGAAATTCTTCTATCAGTTTGTCGGAGGCGTATAGATGGGTGTTGATATCCAGTTTTTGGAGACCGAATCGTTGAGCAATCAGTTTGTATGCACCGGCTTTTAATATACTCGCTGAAGGCTCGTATAAATATAGACCGGCTGCGCCTGAAAGACCGTTGCACTGAAAGACCGTTTCACTGAAAGACCGCTTCGCTGAAAGACTCTCTTGTTCGCGGGTGAAGACGAAGGCCTTTTCGGGTTCGGTGAGGTCGATGGCGGTGATGGTCCCGTTTCCTCCGCTTAAAAGTAACACTTCTTTGACTTCGTTTTTGACGGCGACTATGTGAATGTCCCAATTGACAGCAGATAACTCTTTTATTGCTTGTGTGATGTCAAGCATAGGGGAGAGTTTCAGCAGCAGTTGTTTGCCGTGCTTTAGTAATTCCGGCAGGAGTTCCACTATATTCGGCGTGCAATCGGCCAAGCGGAAGACTTTGCCGCCGTGACTATCTCTTCGCGCAGGATCTGCAAAAATAAGGTCGTATTGGCCTGCTGAGGCTAGGAAATTCTCAGCGGTTGTATTGTGGATAGTAATGGGTTTATTAGCAAAATTATGTGCTGCTATGCGGCATAGTTCGGCATTCTGCTCGACGTAATCGGTGTGTTCGAATTGTGCGCTTAGGAAGTAAGTGTCAACGCCGTAACCTGCGGTTAAATCCACCATCTTTTCGCCGTTTATGAGCGAAGCTTTATACTTAGCTGTCAGTTCCGACGAACACTGTTCGCAACTAAGGCGCACGGGGTACCACCAGTCTTCGATGGTGGCGAAAGTGGGCAACTTGTCGGCGGTTCGTTCACGACCTTCGACTTGCTGCAAGAACCAATGCCACTCGTCATCCGAGAGGTGTTTATATTTAGAGCGTTGCAATGCCAATTCGAGTGCCGACATAATAGTGTGCGAGTATTTGTTCGTGTGTGAATCCTTCTTCAGCCATCTGCGCTGCACCTATCTGACAGAGACCGGCTCCGTGTCCCCAACCGTGACCAATCAAAGTAAACGTTTGGCGCTCCGCGCTGGTTTGAGGGTTTGTAGGTTTGATGGTTGATTTCTTTACATCGAACCACGAACTATAGAGGCAGGTGCGGGAGAGCCATAAGCGGATCTTGAGCTCTTTGCCAATGATCTCGGTGTGCTTGGTACCTACTATTTTTAATTGGTCTATACGTCCTGAGGCACCGCGATGAAGCGGGATAAGGTCTGTTATTGTGCCGAAGTCGATACCTGACTTCTCACGGATGATGTCAGATAGTTCATCGGCGGTGTAAGTGACTTTCCAGTCATGAAAATCTTTCGTTTCCTGGTCGTAGTTGTTGAGGACCAGAGATAAAGTGCGTTCGCTTATTCGACCGCAGTAGGGGCATTCGACCGATTGGATGTATGGCACGTCGATGTCTTCCCAACATGTTCGCCAGATTTCCGATCGTCCGCCGCAACACTTATAGTAGCGACAGTCGCAGATCTCATCATCGTACATGAGTACTTGTCCGGCCGTTTCTCGCACGGCTTGGATGGCACGTTCATTCATTCGGTGGAGTCCTTCGTAGCGCTGACAATGATCATCACCGCAGACGTGAAAGCCTTCGTGGTTAGGGTGCTGCATGGCCCGCATAGCCCAACTACGGGAGATGATGGCATGCGCTTTGAGCAGTTCCATTGGACTGTTGGCATTCATCTCTGAAGAGATGACGGAGCAGAGATAGTCTTCAAGGTCGAGCGTGTTGATGGCTGTTTGGGTGCCGTCTGGATTGGTTTGTATCTCAAGTTGGCCTGCGAACTCTTGGTCTTCATGCCGGTCCCAATGAAAGCCTATACCGATACGCACGTTCTTTAGCAGGAACGTGTGCTCGCGTTGTTCGAATTCAATCTTCGGCGCCGTTAATATGCCAACCTTGATTGTAACTCCCATGTGCGGAGACGATCTTTGTACCAGTTATTGCGGTTCATAGCCACGATGTCACAGTTGGCGTCAGAGTTATCTTCCCATCGGCGGCAGTTATAGAGCACGTCGTAGATACGTCCGATAGGCCAGTCGCGCGAGATGCGCAGTCCGACAGCATAGTCTTCTCCGTATTTGGTGGTCGGGTAGTTGATGGTACGCAGCAGCGGTACATAGAACCCACGCGGTGCACCGAGGCCGTTGATGCGAAGGGCATTGTTGCGTCCGTTGTCATCGGTCCACTCGCGGTGGTCAATCACACCCGGAGGAAGAATCTCGCCTGCCATGTTCGTCAGTTGGTAGGTGCCGATGACCATACCGTAGTTGCCGGACTCAAAGGCATCGATGAAACGTTGTACGGTGTTCTCGTCGAAGTAGGTGTCGTCGGAGTCGAGTTGGATGGCATATTTACCGCATCGCGGGTCATGAATAGCCACGTTCCAGTTACCTCCAATGGCGTGCCAGGTCTTGTCTTGAGCGATGTAAATAAGACCGGCTGCGCCTGTATGACCGCTTTGCTGTAAGACCGTTTCACTGTAAGACCGCTGCGCTGTAAGATTTTTTATAATCTC